>NZ_JBVHLF010000054.1:23621-53706 GCF_055559155.1 Kitasatospora sp. NPDC024654 | reverse complement strand
GTTCCGTTGCGGGTCGCGGTGATGGGGTGTGTGGTGAACGGTCCGGGTGAGGCTCGGGAGGCCGATCTGGGGGTGGCGTCGGGCAACGGGAAGGGGCAGATCTTCGTGAAGGGTGAGGTGATCAAGACCGTGCCGGAGTCGAGGATCGTGGAGACCCTGATCGAGGAGGCCCTCAAGCTCGCCGAGGAGATGCAGGCCGAGGGCGGCCCGACAGGCACGCCCGCCGTGATCACGGCAGGCTGAGCAGAGACGTACCGCGCGGAGACGTTCCGTCAGTCAGGGCAGCACCGAGTCGAGAGGTGGAGCAATGTCACTGCTGTCGTCCGTTCGGGGACCCGCCGACCTCAAGCAGCTGCCGGCCAACAGGCTGCCGGAGCTCGCCCAGGAGATCCGGGACTTCCTGATCGAGGCGGTCACCCGGACCGGCGGCCACCTCGGCCCCAACCTCGGGGTGGTCGAGCTGACCATCGCGCTGCACCGGGTCTTCGACTCGCCGCGCGACCGGATCCTCTGGGACACCGGCCACCAGACCTACGTGCACAAGCTGCTCACCGGACGTCAGGACTTCGGCCGGCTGCGCTCCCGGGGCGGCCTCTCCGGCTACCCGTCCCGGGACGAGTCCGAGCACGACTTCATCGAGAACTCGCACGCCTCCACCGTGCTCGGCTACGCCGACGGGATCGCCAAGGCCCAGCAGATCCAGGGCAGCACCGACCGGCAGACCGTCGCGGTGATCGGCGACGGCGCGCTCACCGGCGGCCTCGCCTGGGAGGCGCTCAACAACATCGCCGAGGCCCAGGACCGGCCGCTGGTCATCGTGGTCAACGACAACGAGCGCTCCTACGCCAAGACCATCGGCGGCCTCGCCAACCACCTGGCCACGCTGCGCACCACCCAGGGCTACGAGCGCTTCCTGGCCTGGGGCAAGGAGGCGCTGCAGCGCACCCCGGTGGTCGGCCAGCCGATCTTCGAGGCGCTGCACGGTGCCAAGAAGGGGTTCAAGGACTCCTTCGCGCCGCAGGGCATGTTCGAGGACCTCGGCCTGAAGTACCTCGGCCCGATCGACGGCCACGACATCGCCGCCGTGGAGTCCGCGCTGCGCCGAGCCCGCGGCTTCGGCGGGCCGGTGATCGTGCACTGCCTCACCGTCAAGGGCCGTGGCTACCGGCCGGCCGAGCAGGACGAGGCGGACCGGTTCCACGCGGTCAACGCGATGGACCCGTACACCTGCCTGCCGATCTCGCCCTCCGGCGGCACCTCCTGGACCTCGGTCTTCGGCGCGGAGATCCTCGACCTCGGCGCCCGGCGCCCCGACCTGGTGGCGATCACCGCCGCGATGCTGCAGCCGGTCGGCCTGGCGCCGTTCGCCAAGGCCTTCCCGGACCGGATCTTCGACGTCGGGATCGCCGAGCAGCACGCGGCCGTCTCGGCGGCCGGCCTGGCCACCGCCGGCCTGCACCCGGTCGTGGCGGTCTACGCGACCTTCCTCAACCGGGCCTTCGACCAGGTGCTGATGGACGTCGCGCTGCACAGGCTCGGCGTGACCTTCGTGCTGGACCGGGCCGGCGTCACCGGCAACGACGGTGCCTCGCACAACGGCCAGTGGGACCTCTCCCTCCTGCAGGTCGTCCCGGGCCTGCGGCTGGCCGCCCCGCGCGACGCCGAGCAGCTCCGTGCCCAGCTGCGCGAGGCGGTCGAGGTGAGCGACGCCCCGACCGTGGTCCGCTACCCCAAGGGCGAGATCGGTCCGGCCGTACCCGCCGTCGACCGGATCGGCGGCGTGGACGTGCTGCTGCGCACCGAACTGCCCGCCCGCCCCGGCCAGGACATCCTGCTGGTCTCGGTGGGCACCATGGCGCCCGCCTGCCTGGACGCCGCCGCGTTGCTCACCGCCGACGGCTTCGCCACCACCGTGGTGGACCCGCGCTGGATCAAGCCGGTGGACCCGGAGCTGGTCCGGCTCGCGGCCGGCCACCGGCTGGTGGTCACCGTCGAGGACGGCGGCCGCACCGGTGGCGTCGGCAGCGCACTGGCCCAGGCGCTGCGCGACGCCGACGTCGACACCCCACTGCGCGACCTGGGCCTGCCGCAGGAGTTCCTGAGCCACGCCGCCCGCGGCGAGATCCTGGAGGAGGCCGGGCTGACCGGCACCGGCATCGCCGCCCAGACCTCCGCCTTCGCCAAGCGACTGTTGCCGATCCGAGGAGTGAACGAGCACCGTGCCAGCTGACCGACCGTCCCCCTCGCCCTCGGCCGGGGGGACCCCCAACGCCCTCGACCTGTCCGCCCTGCTCGCCGAGCGCGGCGCCGAGCGGTACGAGCTGCACAGTCGTCATCTCAACCCGCAGCTGCCGCGGATGCTGCACACCATCGGCTTCGACAAGACCTACCAGCGGGCCCAGGGGGCGTACTTCTACGACGACGAGGGCAACGAGTACCTCGACATGCTGGCCGGGTTCGGGATCTTCGCGCTCGGCCGGCACCACCCGGTGGTCCGCGACGCGATCCGCCAGGTGATGGAGCTCGACCTGCCCGACCTCACCCGCTTCGACTGCCCACCGCTGCCCGGCCTGCTCGCCGAGCAGCTGCTGGCCGAGACACCCGGGCTGGACCGGGTCTTCTTCGGCAACAGCGGTACCGAGGCGGTGGAGACCGCGCTGAAGTTCGCCCGGTACGCCACCGGCCGGGGCCGGGTGCTCTACTGCGAGCACGCCTTCCACGGCCTGACCACCGGCTCGCTCTCGGTCAACGGGGAGAGCGGTTTCCGCAAGGGCTTCGACCCGCTGCTGCCGGACACCGCGATCCCGCTGGGTGACCTCGCGGTGCTCGCCCGTGAGCTGCGCCGCGGCGACGTCGCCGCGCTGATCGTCGAGCCGATCCAGGGCAAGGGCGTGCACGCCGCCCCGCCCGGCTGGCTGCGCGCCGCGCAGGAGCTGCTGCACGAGCACAGGGCGCTGCTGATCTGCGACGAGGTGCAGACCGGGATCGGGCGGACCGGGGCGTTCTTCGCCTACCAGGACGAGGAGGGGGTGCAGCCGGATCTGGTCTGCGCGGCCAAGGCGCTCTCCGGCGGCTACGTGCCGATCGGTGCCACCCTGGGCAAGGGCTGGATCTTCGAGAAGGTCTACTCCTCGATGGACCGGGTGCTGGTGCACTCGGCGAGCTTCGGCTCCAACGCGCAGGCGATGGCGGCCGGGCTGGCCACTCTGCACGTGATGCGCGACGAACGGGTGGTGGAGAACGCCCGCCGGGTCGGCGACCTGTTCCGCTCCCGCCTGGCCGCGCTGACCGAGAAGTACGAGCTGCTGGCCGAGGTGCGCGGGCGCGGGCTGATGATCGGCATCGAGTTCGGCCGGCCCAGGTCGCTCAAGCTGCGGACCGGCTGGACCGCGCTGCAGGCCGCCCGGAAGGGACTTTTCGCGCAGATGGTGGTGGTTCCGTTGCTGCAGAAGCACCGGATCCTCACCCAGGTCTCCGGGGACCACCTGGAGGTGATCAAGCTGATCCCGCCGCTGATCATCACCGAACGCGAGGTGGACCGGTTCGTCGATGCCTTCACCGAGGTGATGGACGACGCGCACCGGGGCAGCGGGCTGATGTGGGACTTCGGACGGACCCTGGTCAAGCAGGCGGTGGCCGGCCGCTGAGCGGGCCGGCGGCGGTCAGAGCTCGACGCGGCGGCGCCGGATCACCACGTACAGGTCGATCGCGGCGAAGAGCGTCAGCACGGCGCAGGCGATGGCGAAGCCGACCAGGGTGCCGCGGCTCGGCGCGCCGTTCGGCTGGGCCATCGCGGCGCCGACCGCGAAGGCGGCGGTCATCAGCGCGAAGACGGGGGTGAAGATCATCGAGAGCAGGAAGCGCAGCTTGAGGTCGCTGCGCGCGGTGGCCGGCTCCGTCCCGCTCCTCCACCGCTTGGGCGTGGTCGCGTAGCGCATGCCGGCCCACCTCCGTCCGCCTCGTCGGACCGGACAGTTCCAGGCTACGACTGGCAGTAGGCTCATGGGGTGGATCGGCCCCGACCAGGGGCGCGCGGCAGGGAGGACCGGCGTGAGCATCGCGGTGTGCACCATCTGCACCGGTACCGGACGGCTGGCCGGGCTGCAGTGCCGGACCTGCAAGGGGACCGGCACCACCGAGCGGGACGGCGGTGGCAACTGCTTCCTGTGCACCGGGACCGGCACCTACACCCGCTACCGGGTCTCCGCGGACGGCAGCAAGCAGGCCTACCGCGAGGAGCCGTGCCGCACCTGCGACGGGACGGGCTCGATCGCCGCGCACCCCGCGGACGTCTGAAGAGTTCACCGCGCCGCCCTGTCCGAGCAGGGGTCAGGACGCTACCGTGGTCGCACTCTTCGTGCTCGATGCGAGGTCGCCATGGTCGCCACCGTCACCTACTCCCGGTACTGCGCGCACTGCGGGACCCCGGTCTCCGAGGGGCCCGAGGGCGGCTATGTCTGCGGCGCCTGTTTCCACGTGGTCGAACCGCTCGGGGCGGACGAGGCGCGCAAGGCCCGGCGGGCCGAGCGGGCCGCCATGGTCGCCGAGGCGGCCCGGCTGCGGGCGGAGGGCCAGCAGTGACCGGGCCGCTCGTGATGGTGCCCGGTTTCGCGAGGTCGCTCAGGCGAGCAGGTCGAGCACGGCGCTGAGCGCGTCCGGCCGCTGGTCGGCCGGGAGGTGATCGACCAGGTGGACCGGGCAGCCCAGGGCGGCGGCGCCGGCGTCCGCGACCCGGTCGTCACCGACCATCAGCACGTCGGCCGGGGCCAGACCGAGTCGCTCGCAGGCCGCCCGGAAGATCGCCGGGGAGGGCTTCTGCGCGCCGTACTCGAAGGAGAGCAGATAGGCGTCGACCAGGTGCTCGACGCCGTGGTGGCGGAAGACCGGACGCAGGTCCCAGCCGATGTTGCTGACCACCGCGACCGGGACGCCCCGGCGCCGCAGCTCCTCCAGGGTGCGGACGGTGTCGGGGTAAGGCTGCCAGGCGGCGGGCCGCATGTGCCGCTGGTAGAGCGGGTCGGCCAGCTCCGCGAACGGCAGCCCGGCCTCCCGGGCCAGCGCGGTGTAGGCGGCGCGGTGCTGCTCGGCGGTCAGGTCGCGCCGCTGCCAGAGGTCTTCCAGGTGGGCAGGCAGCTGCCGCGGGGAGGCGCCGCCGGGCAGTGCGCCGGCCGACTCCAGCCGCTCGGCACACCGGAGGAGTTCCTCCTCCGACAGCTGGTGGCCGGTCTCGGCGAGGACCGCGCGCAGCCACCGCTCGGTGGACTCGACGCGGAAGAGGGTTCCTGAGAAATCGAACATGACGCCTTTGCTCATACCGGTGATCCTCGCCGCCGAGGCCGTGCCGGCGCCAGGGGCCCGGTCGCGTCCGACTGGATCCACCCGGACGCGACCGTGCCCCCGGGTGGCGGCACGCGGGGGCACGGTGATCGGCGTGGACGAGATCCACTACGTCGTACGTACTAGTCGAGCGGACCGCCCGCGACGTAGATGACCTGGCCGGACACGAAACCGGCGGCCTCGCCGGCCAGGAAGGAGATGGTGTTGGCGATGTCCTCCGGCACGCCGACCCGCTGGACCGGGATCTGCGAGGCCGCCGCCTGCTTGAACGCCTCGAACTCCATGCCCACCCGGGCCGCCGTCGCGGCGGTCATGTCGGTGGCGATGAAGCCGGGGGCGACCGCGTTCGCCGTGATGCCGAACTTGCCCAGCTCGATGGCCAGGGTCTTGGTGAAGCCCTGCAGGCCGGCCTTGGCGGCGGAGTAGTTGGCCTGGCCGCGGTTGCCCTGGGCCGAGGAGGAGGAGAGGTTGACGATCCGGCCGAAGCCCGCGTCCACCATGTGCTTCTGCACCGCACGGGTCATCAGGAAGGCGCCCCGCAGGTGCACGTTCATGACGGTGTCCCAGTCGGCCACCGACATCTTGAACAGCAGGTTGTCGCGGAGCACCCCGGCGTTGTTCACCAGGACCACCGGGGCGCCGAGTTCGGCCGCGATCCGGTCCACGGCGGCCTGCACCCGGGCCTCGTCGGAGACGTCCGCACCGACCGCGAGCGCCCGGCCGCCGGCCGCCACGATCCGGTCCACGGTGTCCTTGCCGGCCGACTCCTCCAGGTCGACCACCGCGACGGCGTAGCCGTCGGCGGCCAGGCGCTGGGCGGTCGCGGCGCCGATGCCGCGGGCGGCCCCGGTGACGATGGCGACCCGGGGGTTGCTGCTCTGCTCGGTCATGGAATCCTCGTCTCGCTGGGTGTGAGCTGAGTGGGAGCTGAGTGGATGTCGGGTCCCGGCGGCCGTCCTCACGGAGCGTTAGGGCCCGGAGGGCGGCGCCGGGAGCGCCGTCCGGCCACCCTACCGGCGAGTAAGGTAGGGGAGAAGGAGGCCACCCGGGCGAGTGGTAGGCCCCTCGGCACGGGACGAAATACCACAAGTGCCCCGAACATCCGTCTACTATGCGCCCCTGCCTGCCACTCGCAGGAATGCGTTTGTATAGTGTGCGCCAGCAGCCGTCGGCTGCACGGCGGAGCTCCCCTCGATCCGGGTCGAAATCACTGCGGTCAATCTCGATCCGTCACCGGGGGAGGCCAGCACGCCGCTACTGCCCCGCCCGGGTGTCCCACAGCACGCCGGGTGTGACATCAGGACGGATTCATGGTGCTGGGGGAGATCCCGACGACCCGTGTACCCGGACGACTGCAGCAGTCGCCCGGGCACCTCATCCGCGTGGCCCAGCAGGTGCACACCCGGCTGTGGTCAGAGCACGTCGGAGCCGAGTTGACGGCTCCTCAGTTCGCGGTCCTGCTCGCGCTCGCCCTCGAACCCGGCGCTGACCAGCGCACGGTCGGGGAGCGGGCGTCGCTGGACAAGGCGACGATGGCCGAGATGGTCGCTCGGCTGGTACGGCGTGGCCTGGTGCTGCGCCGCCGCGATCCGGCGGACGGCCGGCGCAAACTGCTCGCGCTCTCGCAGAGCGGGGCCCAGGCGGTCCGGGAGGCCACCGGCGGGGTGGTCCGGGTGCAGCGCACGCTGTTCGAACCGCTCTCGCCCCAGGAGCAGCTCGAGCTCGTCCGGGTGCTGGCGCGGATAGCCAGACTGGAGCCCGCCGCGGTGGCCGCGCTCACCGACCTGCGGCCGCTGCTGGACGCCCAGCGGGCGGTGGGCTACCTGATCCGGGTCGGACAGCAGGTCCATACCAAGCTCTGGTCCGAACACGTCGGCAGCGAGCTGACGGCGCCTCAGTACGCGGTGCTGGACGCCCTGGAGACCGAGCCGGGGGCCGACCAGCGCACGGTCGGCGAGCTGGCCTCGCTGGACAAGGCGACCATGGCCGAGATGGTCAGCCGCCTGGTGCGGCGCGGTCTGGTGCTGCGCCGGCGGGACCCCTCGGACGGGCGGCGCAACCTGCTCTCGCTCTCGCCGACCGGCCAGGAGCTGCTGCACAGCGCGGCGGCCGGGGTGGCCGAGGTGGAGCGGCAGCTGCTCGCGCCGCTGGAGGAGAGTGAGCACGCCCAGGCCGTCGCCCTGCTGGCGAAGGCGGCCCGGCTCGCACCCGCGGCGTAACGATTCGCTCGCACGAGTGGCGTAACGATTCACCACTTGCGCGCACCTCGGCAGCACACATCAGCCGGAGGGCCCAGTACCGTTGGGCTCTCCGGCTGATGTGTGGAGCGTCGGTTTCAGACCGGGGTCAGTTCCAGTCGAAGGTCTGCGGGTCCGGGCCGAGTCGGACGCCGGTCGCCGCGGCGTCGATGACCGCGAGGTCGTCCGCGTCCAGCTCGAAGCCGGTGACGTCCAGGTTCTCCCGGATCCGGGACGGGGTCACCGACTTGGGGATCGCGATGACGCCGCTCTGCAGGTGCCAGCGGAGCACGACCTGGGCGACCGTGCGTCCGTGCTTCTCGGCGACCTTGACCAGCGCCGGATCGGTCAGCAGGTCGCGACCCTGGCCCAGCGGACTCCAGGCCTCGGTGGCGATGCCGTGCTCGGCGTGGAAGGCGCGCAGCTCGTGCTGCGGGAAGTGCGGGTGCAGCTCGACCTGGTTGAGCGCCGGCACCAGCGAGCTGGTCTCGAACAGCCGGTTCAGCTGCTCGGGGCCGAAGTTGGAGACGCCCACGGCCTTCACCCGCCCGTCGGCCAGCAGCTGCTCGAAGGCCTTCCAGACGTTGTCGTAGCTGCCGTGCATCGGCCGCGGCCAGTGGATCAGGTAGAGGTCGAGGTACTCCAGGCCGAGCTTGGCGAGGGACTCGTCGAAGGCGCGCAGCACGGCGTCCCGCCCGGCGGGGCCGGACCAGTCACGGGTGCCGCTGTTCCACAGCTTGGTGGTGATGAAGAGCTCCTCGCGGGCCACCTCGGCCTGCTGGAGTGCCCGACCGGTGCCGGTCTCGTTCTCGTAGATCGCGGCGGTGTCGATGCTGCGGTAGCCGGCCTCGATGGCCGTCCGCACGGCGGCGGTCGCCTCGGCGTCCGGGACCTGCCAGACGCCGAAGCCCAGCTGCGGGATCTGCACGCCGTTGTTCAGGGTGACGTTGGGGATGGTGCTCACGCGAAGGAACGCCCTTCTCGATGTCGTCCAGTGGTACCGCTGGGGTCAACCGGCCGGCGGCCGACTCTGTTCCCGTTCGTGCGAATTTGTTCGGGCTTCAGCGGAAAACCGGGGAGAATCGGTGGCAGGGCCGAGCGGAAGGGGGCGCGGGTGACCGGTTTCGAGCCGCTGATCCAGCTCAGCGGGGTCGAGAAGTCCTTCGGGGCGCTGCGGGTGCTCCGGGACATCGATCTGACGGTGGGCCGGGGCGAGGTCGTGGTGGTGATCGGCCCGTCCGGCTCGGGCAAGTCCACGCTCTGCCGGGTCATCAACCGGCTGGAGTCGATCGACCGCGGCAGCGTGACCATCGACGGCGAGCCGCTGCCGGAGAGCGGGCCGGCACTGGCCCGGCTGCGGGCCGAGGTCGGGATGGTCTTCCAGTCCTTCAACCTGTTCTCCCACCTGACCGCGTTGCGCAACGTCTCGCTGGCGCAGCAGAGGGTGCGCGGCCGTGACCGGGGGACCGCCGAGGCCCGGTCCCGCGAGCTGCTGGCGCGGGTCGGCCTGCCCGACCGGGCGGACGCCTACCCGGCCCAGCTCTCCGGCGGCCAGCAACAGCGGGTGGCGATCGCCCGGGCGCTCGCGATGGACCCCAAGGCGCTGCTCTTCGACGAGCCCACCTCGGCCCTCGACCCGGAGATGGTCACCGAGGTGCTGGACGTGATGCGCGCGCTGGCCGCCGGAGGGATGACCATGCTGGTGGTCACCCACGAGATGGGTTTCGCCCGGTCGGCGGCCGACCGGGTGGTCTTCATGGCCGACGGCCGGATCATCGAGGACCGGCCGCCGGAGGAGTTCTTCCGCGACCCGCGGAGCGAGCGGGCCCGGGACTTCCTGGCCAAGATCCTCAAGCACTGACCCGCTACGGCTGTGACAGGTGGGGTTGCTGGGCCGACAATGGGTGAACCCCAGGCAGTGTCCACTTTGCCAAACTTCTGCTTATGATTCTGTGATGTTCGACTCCCGGCACATCAGGACATTCCACGAGGTGGTGGCCACCGGCTCGTACACCGCCGCCGCCCGGTCGCTCGGCTACACCCAGCCCGCCGTCACCCAGCAGATCCGGGCGCTGGAACGGGAGGCCGGGATCCAGCTGTTCGCCCGGGACGGCCGGCGGATGCGGCTGACCGAGGCCGGCGAGACGCTGGCCCGGCACGCCGAGGTGATCCTCGGCAATCTGGGCGCCGCCCAGCGGCAGGTGCAGGCGATGGCCCGGTTGCGCGCCGGGCGGGTCCGGCTCTGCGCCTTCCCCAGTGCCAATGCCACGCTGGTTCCGGAGGCGATGGCCAGGCTGCTGGCCGACCACCCCGGGGTCCGGGTCGAGCTGCTGGAGGCCGAGCCGCCGGAGTCGCTGCAGCGGCTCCTGGCGGGGGAGTGCGACATCGCGCTCGCCTTCAGCTATCCGGGAATGCGGGCCGAGGTGCCGACCGAGCTGGTGGAGATCCGGCTGATGGAGGACCTGCTGACGGTGCTGCTTCCGGTCGGGCACCCGCTGGCCCGCCGGCACGCGGTGCGGCTGAGCGAGCTGGAGCAGGCCCGCTGGATCGCCGGCTGCGCCCGCTGCCGGGCCAACTTCCTGCACGTCTGCGCGGACGAGGGCTTCGAGCCGGACATCGTGTTCACCACCGACGACAACCTCGCGCTGCAGAGCCTGGTGGCGGCCGGGGTGGGCCTGGCGGTGGCACCCTCGCTGGTGCTCTCCTTCCTCAACCACCGCAAGGTGACCGGCCGGACACTGGAGCCGCACGTCCGCCGGCAGGTCTCGGCGTACGTGCTGCGCGAGCACCTGGCGCTGCCCGCGACCGGGCTGGTGCTGGACGGGCTGCGCTCGGCGGCGGCTAGCCGGGTCGGCTGCTGAAAGTAGCTAATCATCTACGAAGAGTGACTTTCCGAAGTCAGCGCATAAGCAGGGATTGGCGAACGCGAAGAATCCCTCGTTGGACCTGATGGGTGCTCCGGTCGCAGGCTGGTGCTCATGACCCTGACGACAGCCATCACCCGCAGCCTGACGCCGGCCGATGCGCTCATCGCCGAGATCCGGGAGGTGGTCGCGCTCGGCCTGCCCCCCGAGCCGACCACGCACCTGGTCGGGGAGCGGCTGCGACCGTACCTGGGCAACCCCGCGCTGCTCACCGAGGAGCAGTGCGAGGGCGACCCGGAGCGTTACCGGCAGCACGTGCTGCACGCCGAGGAGGACGGCAGCTTCTCGGTGGTCGCCCTGGTCTGGCTGCCCGGCCAGCGGACCTGCGTCCACGACCACGTCTCCTGGTGCGTCACCGGGGTGCACCGCGGCGAGGAGAGCGAGCGCCGGTTCCGGCTGGTCCCGGGCGGGCCGGTGGCCCGGCTGGCGTTCACCGAGGACGTGGTCAACCCGCTCGGCTCGGTCTGCGGCTTCGCGCCGCCCGGCGACATCCACCGGGTACGGAACTCGGGTGCCGGGAAGGCGATCTCGATCCACGTGTACGGCGCGGACGTGGCCCGGTTGGGCAGCAGCATCCGCCGGGTGTACCAGGTGCCGACCGACGAGCCGTCGTCGTGACGCTGACCAACGTCGCGCACGGCGGTGTCCAGCTGACGCCCGCCGAGGCCACGGCCGCCGAGCCCGCCGCGCCGGCGCCGCCCGGGGCGTCCGGTGCGCTGCCCGGCCTGCTGATGGCGGTCGGCGGCGTGCTGCTGGCGCTGGCCGTCCACTGGGCGGTGCCGGCCGTGCCGATGCTGACCGCCTCGGTGGTGCTCGGGATCGCCGCGGCCCACCTGCCCGGGGCCCGCGCACTGGTCCGGACCCGGGCCAAGAAGGGCCTCGGGATCGCGGCCAAGCGACTGATGCGGGCCGGTATCGTGCTGCTCGGGCTCAAGCTCAGTCTGACGGACGTGGCCGGACTCGGCTGGGCCACCGTGGCGATGGTGCTGACGGTGGTGGTGGCGACCTTCGCGGGCACCTACTGGCTCGGCCGGCGGCTCGGGCTGCCCGGCGATCAGCCGCTGCTGGTGGCCACCGGCTACTCGATCTGCGGCGCCTCGGCGATCGGCGCGGTGAGCGAGGTGACCGGCAGCGAGGAGGAGGACATCGCCACCTCGGTCGCGCTGGTGACCCTCTGCGGCACCCTGGCGATCGCCGTCCTCCCGCTGTTGCGGCACCCGCTCGGGCTGGACGGGCCGGAGTTCGGCCGCTGGGTCGGCGCGAGCGTGCACGACGTCGGGCAGGTGGTGGCCACCGCGCAGACCGCCGGGCCGGCCGCGCTGCGCGAGGCCGTGCTGGTCAAGCTGATGCGGGTGGTGCTGCTGGCGCCGCTGGTCGCGGGCGTGGCGGTGGCCGTGCGGCGCGGCCGGCTGGGCGCGCGACGTGCCGACGGTACCGGCGCGCAGGGCAAGCGGCCGCCGGTGCTGCCGCTCTTCGTGGCGCTCTTCCTGGCGGCGATCCTGCTGCGCAGCACCGGACTGCTCGGGGCCGGCGCGTTGAACGCGGCCGACCAGGTGCAGCAACTGCTGCTGGCCGCAGCGCTGTTCGGGCTCGGCTCGGCGGTGAACCTGCCGGCGATGACCCGCACCGGCGGCCGGGTGGCCGCGCTGGGGCTGGCCTCCTGGGTGGTCGTGGCCGGGGTGTCGTACGCCGGCGTGCTGCTCACCACCTGAGCGCGGCACGGGAGTTGTCGCGCCCAGGTGGTGGTGCTCGGGCCGTCGTGACCAACCCGGCCAGCGCGGTGGGCGGTTCGGCGCCGGCGGGTCGGGCGGCCGGCGGACGGCGTCCCAGCCGGCCACGCGGCAACTCGGCGAGCCGGCGCGGGGCGGGCCCACCACGTCGGAGGAGCGTTCCATCAGACCTGGTCGGACGGCTCCTCCGCCGCCAGCGGGCCGAGCACGGCGGCCAGACCCGGCCCGGCCAGCAGCCCGGCCAGGTCGCGGACCAGCGCGCCGGTCGGGCCGTCCGGCCGCTCGTCGGCCAGGTAGCCGGCCAGCGCCAGGGCCAGCTCGGGCCGCCGGTCGCGCTCCCGGGCGGCGGTCAGCACCAGCGCCGCCACGAAGTCCTGCACCAGCCGTAGTTGCAGCTCCTCGCGCGGCTCGCGCTGCCCGTCGGCCAGCCACTCCAGCGAGCTGATCTCGGCGTTGGCGATCCAGGTCCGGACCGTCAGCCGCAGCCCGGGCGTCGGGTGTTCGAGCGCCAGGTGGGCCAGGATCCGGTCGTGCGCGGCGCGCCGCACGTCGTCGATCACCGCGCCGGCGCCGGGGCTGGCGGCCACCGAACCGCCGCGCAGCAGGGCCGCGAAGCCGGGGCCGTGCTCGGCCACGAAGTCCAGGTAGCGGCCCATCACCCGGTACAGCCGGACCGAGAGCGGTCCGGTCGCCGGTTCCTCGAAGCGGCCGGCCAGCTCCTGCCCGGCCCGACGCAGTGACTCCTCGTAGATCGCCTGCTTGCCCGCGAAGTAGTGGTACACCAGTGGCCGGGAGGCGCCCGCGGCCGCCGCGATGTCGTCGATCGACACCTCCTCCGGCGGGCGGGCGCTGAACAGCTCCAGGGCGACGGCGATCAGCTGCTCGCGCCGCTCGTCGACGCTCAGCCGGCGCCGCGGCGGGGTCCGGGGCGCCGCTGCGGGCGTACGGGAGGCCATGCCGGTCAGCCTATCCGCAGGATCCTTTCGAAAGTCTGACGTTCCCGGCCCGAGGCTGTCCGGTCCTCATCTTGACTGACCACAATGGATCCGTGAACGACAATGCACCGACCGGCGGGACGCCGGTCGGCCGACGTGTGGTGCTCGGCGTGATCGGCCTCGGCGTGGCCGGGGTGGCCGCGGCGCCGGTCCTCTCCCGCGCCGTGAGCTCGGTGCTCACCGGGCTCTCCAAGGACGACCCGACCGGGCTGACCGGCCTGCTGCCGGACTCCGGCAGCTTCCAGTACTACTCGGTGACCGGGGCGGTCCAGACCAGGACGGCCGCGAACTACACCCTCACCGTGGACGGCCTGGTCGACCACCCGACCAGCTACACGCTGGCCGATCTGCAGGCGCTGCCACAGCACCGGATCGTGCACGACGTGCAGTGCGTGACCGGCTGGCGGGTGCCCGGCACGCCGTTCGAGGGGGTGAAGCTGGCCGACCTGCTGGACGCCGCCGGGGTGCGCTCCGGCGCCACCGCGGTGAAGTTCAGCTGCTTCGACGGCGAGTACACCGAGAGCCTCACCCTGGACCAGGCCCGCCGGGACGACGTGCTGGTCGCGTTGAAGATGCAGGACAAGCCGGTCACCCACGACCACGGCGGGCCGGTGCGGCTCTACGTCGCCCCGATGTACTTCTACAAGTCGGCGAAGTGGCTGTCGGGCATCACCGTCACGCCCGACGTCGAACCCGGCTACTGGGAGCACTACGGCTATGACGTGGACGCCTGGGTCGGCAAGTCGAACGGGCGCGACGATGCCCCGACCAGCTGAGCCCGACGCCGTGGTGGGCCGGCTGCCGCGCTTCACCAGGGCCGAGCGCTGGGTGCACCGGAGCACCGCGACCCTGATGCTGGTCTGCATCGTCACCGCCGCCTGCCTCTACCTCCCGCCGCTCGCCGAGTTGGTCGGGCGGCGCCGGCTGGTCACCGTGGTGCACGAGTGGGCCGGGGTGCTGCTGCCGGTGCCGCTGCTGCTCGGGCTCGGCTCCCGGGCGTTGCGGCGCGACCTGGGCCGGCTCAACCGCTTCGCGCCGTACGACCGGGAGTGGCTGAAGGCGGCCTTCTGGCGCTCGTACCGGCGCCGGGCGGGCAAGTTCAACGCCGGGCAGAAGCTCTGGGCGGCCTGGATCGCCGGCTCGGTGGTGGTGATGCTCGGGACCGGGCTGCTGATGTGGTTCACCCACCTGGCGCCGCTGGCCTGGCGGACCGGGGCGACCTTCGTGCACGAGTGGCTGGCGCTGGCGATCGGGGCGGTGGTGGCCGGGCACATCTACCTGGCGCTGCGCGACCCGCAGGCACGTGAGGGCATGCGGACCGGCAGCGTGGACCCGCTCTGGGCGGCCCGTGAGCACCCCGAGTGGGACCCCTACGAGGACTCCGGCGCCGACGAGGAGGCCCGCAGCTCCAGGTAGCGCTGGTAGGCGGCGCGGCCGTCCGGGACGAACTCCCAGCGCGTCAGCCGGTCGGCGACCTCGTCCTCGGTGAGCCAGTCGTGCCAGTCGATCTCCTCGACCTGCGGGGTGACCGGGCCGGTCCACTCGGCCTGGTGGACGTCGCAGAACCAGGAGTAGTCGGCCGTCTCGAAGAGGAACCGGAAGAGCGGCTCGGGGCGGACCCCGGTCACCCCCAGCTCCTCCTCGGCCTCCCGGACGGCCGCCTCGCGGTAGCTCTCGCCGCTGCCGACCACTCCACCGACGAAGACGTCGTACGCCCCCGGCGCGAAGCTCTTCCCGGCCGAGCGCCGGTGCACGAAGATCCGGCCCGCCGCGTCCCGGACCAGCACCATGACGCACCGGTGGGTCAGCCGCCGCCGGTAGACCTCGCCCCGGGGGGCCGTGCCGACGACCCGGTCCTGGTGATCGACCACGTCCAGCAGTTCGTCCAGAGGATTGCTCATGGCGATCAGGCTAAGGTGCCAAGAGCAGACAGGATGATGATCGGCGCGGACGGGTGGCGGGCGATGGTGGAGATCTGGGGCGAGACGGCGGAGGGGTTCGAACCGGTCCGCGAGGCCTTCGCGCGCAACTTCCGGGACCACGGCGAGCTGGGCGCGGCGTTCGCGCTGTACCTGCGCGGCCACAAGGTGGTCGACCTGTGGGGCGGCGACGCCCGGCCGGAGGTCGGCGGCCGGCCCGCACCGGCGGTGGCCTGGACCGCGGACACCGCGCAGGTGCTGCGCTCGGTCACCAAGGGCCTCACCGCCACCACCGCCCTGCTGCTGCACCAGCGTGGCCTGCTCGACCTGGACGCGCCGGTGGCCGGTTACTGGCCGGAGTTCAAGGCGGCCGGCAAGGAGCACGTCCCGGTGCGCTGGCTGCTCTCGCACCGCGCCGGGCTGCCCGCGCTGGACGTCCCGCTGCGGGTCGAGGACGTGCTCGCCTGGGAGCCGGCCGCGGCCGCGGTGGCCGCGCAGGCGCCGGCCTGGGAGCCGGGGGCCTGGCACGGCTACCACCCGTACACCTTCGGCTGGCTGGTCGGCGAGGTGGTCCGCCGGGTCAGCGGGCGCTCGGTCGGGCACTACTTCGCCGAGGAGGTCGCGGCCCCGCTCGGCCTGGACCTGTGGATCGGGCTGCCCACGGGGGCGGCGCCGCGGGTCGGCCGGCTGGTGGACCTGCCGGCGCCGGAGGCCGCCCAGACCGGGCCGAACGGGCTGCGGCTGCGGCCCAAGCAGGCCGTGGTGGACGCCTACCAGGACAAGACCTCGCTCACCGCGCGGGCCTTCGCCTCGGTGCGGCCCGCCGTCGACCTGAACGATCCGGCGGTGCAGGCCGCGGAGATCCCCGGCGCCAACGGGATCGGGACGGCCCGCTCGCTGGCCCGGTTCTACGCGGCGCTGATCGGCGCGGCCGACCGGCACGGCGGACGGCCCGGGGAGCTGCTGCCCGCGCTGCTCGAACCGGCCGTGCTGGCCGAGGCGATGGGGCCGGCCTCGGTCGGACCGGACCGAGTGCTGATCGTCAACTCCAGCTTCGGGCACGGGTTCTTCCGGCACGGGCCGACCTCGCCGATGTCCTCGCCGGCCGCCTTCGGCCACCCCGGCCGGGGTGGCGCGCTGGGCTTCGCCGATCCGGAGCTGGGGATCGGCTTCGGCTACGTGACCAACGGGATGATGCCGGGGGTGACCGGGGACATCCGCTCCCGCACCCTGATCCGGGCAGTGCGTTCCTGCCTGGACCAGGGCGCGGCGTAGACCGGGGCTACCGCTCGTCCTGCTCGGTGAGCAACCGGGAGCGGGTCAGGAAGCGCAGGCCGGTCGGGGCCTCCAGCGAGAAGCCGGCGCCCCGGCCGGGGACGACGTCGATGGTCAGGTGGGTGTGCGACCAGTAGGCGTACTGGTCGCGGCCCATCCAGACCGGGACCGGCAACGGCAGCCCCGGCACGGCGAGTTCGCCGAGCAGCACGTCCGCGTCCGAGGTGCGGAACTCGCCGGCCGGGTAGCACATCGGCGCCGAGCCGTCACAGCAGCCACCCGACTGGTGGAACATCAGCGGGCCGTGCTCATCGGTCAGTTGACGCAGCAGGATGGCCGCCGCCTCGGTCAGCGCGACCCTGGCCATCAGAAGAAGCCCAGCGCCTGCGGGGAGTAGCTCACCAGCAGGTTCTTGGTCTGCTGGTACTGGGCCAGCGCCATCTGGTGGGTCTCCCGGCCGATCCCGGAGTTCTTGTAGCCGCCGAAGGCCGCGTGCGCGGGGTAGAGGTGGTAGGCGTTGGTCCAGACCCGGCCGGCCTGGATCGCCCGGCCGGCCCGGTAGGCGGTGCCGCCGTCCCGGCTCCAGACACCCGCGCCCAGCCCGTACAGGGTGTCGTTGGCGATGCCGATGCCGTCCTCGAAGTCCTCGAAGCGGGTCACCGCGAGCACCGGCCCGAAGATCTCCTCCTGGAAGATCCGCATCCGGTTGTCGCCCTCGAAGACCGTCGGTGCCACGTAGTAGCCGCCCGACAACTCGCCGCCGAGATCGACCCGTTCGCCACCGGTCAGCACCTTGGCGCCCTCGGCCTGGCCGATCTCGATGTACGAGAGGATCTTCTCCAGCTGGTCGTTGCTGGCCTGCGCGCCGACCATGGTCTCGGTGTCCAGCGGGTTGCCCTGCCTGATCGCCCGCACCCGCTCCAGGCCGTCGCCGAGGAAGCTGTCGTAGATCGACGCCTGGATCAGCGCCCGGCTGGGACAGGTACAGACCTCGCCCTGGTTCAGGGCGAACATCGCGAAACCCTCCAGCGCCTTGTCGTAGAAGGCGTCCTGCTGCGCCGCGACGTCGGCGAAGAACAGGTTGGGGCTCTTGCCGCCGAGTTCCAGGGTGACCGGGATCAGGTTGGCGCTCGCGTACTGCATGATGAGGCGGCCGGTGGTGGTCTCACCGGTGAACGAGACCTTCCGGATCCGGTTGCTGGCGGCCAGCGGCTTGCCGGCCTCGACGCCGAAGCCGTTGACCACGTTGACCACGCCGGGTGGGAGCAGGTCGGCGATCAGCTCCATCAGCAGCAGGACCGAGGCGGGGGTCTGCTCGGCCGGCTTGAGCACCACCGCGTTGCCCGCGGCCAGCGCCGGGGCGAGCTTCCAGACCGCCATCAGCAGCGGGAAGTTCCACGGGATGATCTGGCCGACCACGCCCAGCGGCTCGTGGAAGTGGTACGCGACGGTGTCCTCGTCGATCTGGGACAGGCCGCCCTCCTGGGCCCGGATGGCGCCGGCGAAGTAGCGCAGGTGGTCGACGGCCAGCGGCAGGTCGGCCGCCAGCGTCTCGCGCACCGGCTTGCCGTTCTCCCAGCTCTCGGCGACCGCCAGGGTCTCCAGGTTGGCCTCGATCCGGTCGGCCACCCGGGACAGCACCAGCGCGCGCTCGGCTGGCGGGGTGCGACCCCAGGCGGGGGCGGCGGCGTGCGCGGCGTCCAGTGCCAGCTCGATGTCCTCGGCGGTGCCGCGGGCCACCTCGCAGAAGACCTGACCGGTGACCGGGGTGGGGTTCTCGAAGTAGCGGCCGCGTACCGGCGGCACCCAGGCACCGCCGATCCAGTGCTCGTATCGGGGGCGGAAGGAGGTCGGGGGCTGGAAGACCGTCAAGGTGTGACTCTCCTCGGGCTGCGGAAGGGTGCCGGTACGGAGCGTGCTCCCGGCACCCTAGCCGCAGAAGCCCGGATCGACTACCGTGCGTGCCAGGGGAGTCACCCGGTCCGGTAGCGGCCGGTGTTGACTTCCCAGTCGAGGTATCCGGTGAGCCAGCCGGTGAGCCCGTCGGCGTACCGCCGCGCCACGGTGGCCTGTTCCGGGCTGAGTTCCAGGTCCTGCAGGGTTCTCGGCAGTTCGTCGAGCAGCTGGGAGTAGCGCGCGGCCATCTGGCGGGCCTCGGCGAGCACCAGCGCACCCGCCTCCGCCGGCGAGCAGCCGCGCTCGCGCTGCACGATCATCACCAGGTTGTTGACATCGCCCCTCGGGGCCTCCACCTCGTAGGAGCGCACATCGTTGCTCAACGACGGGATGTCGGCGGCCAGTTGGCGCAGCTGCCGGAGCTGCGGGCAGTGGAACGCGGCGGGCGCCACCTCGAAGCGGCCCAGCCGTTCGATCATGTCCAGCACGCTCTCCATCGCGGCGGTGCCCCGGCGCAGCGTCAGGTAGCCCTCGCGGTCGGGCGGCAGGCCACCGCGCCGGCCGGCCGCCTCGGCCGGGTGACTGGCCAGGTACCATTCCCAGTTGTAGGCGGCGCGGGCCCGCCAGCGACCGGACATCCCGTCGGTGATCCGGGCCCAGAGGTCGGCGAAGGCCCGGGTGCACGCCGATCGGCCGGCCACCGGTCGGCCCTGCAGCACGCCGCCGAGTTCCTCGCAGATCGCGGCCACCTGGGCGGGCCGGCGGCCGAGCGGTCCGTCGAACTGGTCGTCAAACAGGAAGTAGAACGCCATCAGATCGGTGGCCAGCGTCAACTCGGGTGCGGCACAATCGGGATAGCTGAGGGCGGCGAGCATCGGGACGTCCCAACGGGCGTACCCGGCCGGACCGATCCGGCTGCCGAGCATGTCGAACTCTTCGAGCCAGAGCAGGTGTTGGGCCTGCGCGACGGCGAGGTGGGGGTTGCGGCGGCGAGGAAAGGGAAGTTCGAGCGCGGTCGGGTCGAACATCGGACTCCCGGGAAGACGTGAGGGGCTGGTGGGGCCGGTCCTGCCACAGGTTGTGCCAAGATCCGCCAGATCCCCCCGGGGGCGCAGCGTATCTGATCACACCATCACATGGCAGGGATGTCGCAGCAATGCCCGCAGCCCCCGGAGTTGAATCGTTGTCATAGTTCGCCGGCTGCGCAAACCGGATTCACGCCGGTCCGGGTGACGCTAACCTCGCAGCAGGATCGCGCAGCGGCAGGGTGGAGGGACCGACAGTGACCGAACAGGCGGGCGAGCGGGTGGGACGCGGCGGGCAGCCGAACGACGCGGGGACGGATTCGACCCGGCCGCCGCTGCACGAGCGCGACGCGGCGATCCAGGTGGCCGGCCAGGCGGTCGACACCCTGTGCCGGGAGTTCGCGGCCGGCGGCGTCGAACTCGGCTCGCTGCTCCTCTACAGCGGCAAGCCCGGCTACGGCAAGACCAGCATGCTCCAGGAGGTGCGCAGGCTGGCCAGGAACGCCGGCTGCACGGTGCTCTCCGCCCGCGGTGGCGAGCAGCGCCGGGCCGAGCCCTTCCACGTGCTGCGGCAGCTGCTCCAGCCCGAACTGCTCAGGCTCACCGAGCAGGAACGGTGCGAGGCGTTCGGTCCGTGGACCGAGATCGCGGGCCCGGCGGTCGGCCTGGTCCGGCCGTCCGCCGACGAACTCGATCCGCAGAGCGTCAAGGCCGGCCTGGACTACGTGGTCACCCAACTCGCCCGACTGAAGGCGCCGCTGGTGATGCTGGTGGACGACTTCCAGTGGGCCGACCTGGAGTCGCTGGGCTGGCTGGAGGCCTTCTCGGTGCGCTGCCCCGAGCTGCCGGTGCTGCTGGCGATCGCCTGGCGCTCGGACGAACTGCCCGAGGAGGCACAGACCTTCCGCAAGCTGGTGGCCGCCAACTCGCACCGGCACCTGGAGTTCCAGGGCCTGCAGCCCAAGTCGATCGAGAAGCTGGTCCGCGCCGCCTTCCCGGACACCGCGGACGACGCGTTCTGCCGGCAGGTCTGGGCGGTCACCGCGGGCAGCCCGTACCTGACCAACGCACTGCTGGTGAAGGTCCGCGAGAGCCGGATCGAGCCGATCGACGAGAACGTCCCGCTGTTGCACAACCTGGCCGCCGAGGCCCAGGGCATGACCCGCGAGCTGTGGCTGGCCAAACTCGGCGTCAACACCCTCACCTTCGCCCAGGCCGCCGCGTTGCTCGGCACCCAGATCGACATCCGGCTGGCGGCTCGGATCGCCGGCCAGCCCCCGTCCACCGCCGCGGACGCCATCGCGGAACTGCGCCGCCAGGGGGTGCTCGACGGCCCGCTGGAGTTCGTCCACCCGCTGATCGCCACCTCGGTCTACCAGTCGATCCGGCCCGGCGTGCGCACCGCGATGCACGGCAAGGCCGCGGTGGAGGTGGAGAACGCCGGGCGTCCGCTGGTGGAGGCCTCCCGCCACCTGCTGGAGACCCACCCGGAGGGCGATCCCGAGGTGGTCAGCAAGTTGCGCCGGGCCGCCCAGGAACACCTCGCGGTCGGCGCGCCGACCGCCGCCCAACGCTGCCTGGAGCGGGCCCTGGCGGAGCCGCCGGAGGACGAGGACCGGGCCGAGGTGATCTACGAGCTGGGCTGCTCCGCGCTGCTCACCGACCCGGCCACCACGGTCCACCAGCTGCGCCTCGCGCTGGACACCGAGGAACTGCGCGAGGACCTGCGGGTGGACGCCACCTTCCGGCTCTCCGAGGTGCTCGCGCACAGCGGCCAACTGCTGGAGGCGGCCCAGGTCACCCTGAACGAGGCCGAGCGGACCGCGCCCGGTCCCGGTCGGATGCGGCTGCAGGTGGCGCACTTCATGTGGGCGGCCTTCCAGCGCGAGGAGGCGGACGGACCGGGCCGCTCGGCCCGGCTGGCCCGGCTCAACGCCGAGCTGACCGGTGACGACGTCAACGCGCGGGCCACTCGGGCGTTGCGCGCCTGGGACCTGACGCTGCGCGGCGAGTCCGCCGCCGAGGCGCTGGCCCTGGTCGACTCGGCGCTGATCGACGGCCAGCTGCCGCCCGGCCTGGAGTGGACCGGCACCACCTGGGGCCTGGAGATGCCCGGGATCGTCGCGCTGACCTACATCTACACCGACCAGCTGGACCGCGCCGAGAAGCTGCTGGAGGAGGCCATCCGGGCCTTCGAGGTGGCCGGTTGGGGCGGCGGGCACGTCGGCTTCGCGTACTTCCTGATGGGCCTGGTGCGGTTCCGCCGCGGCGCGCTCGCCGAGGCCGAGGAGTTCCTGCGCGGCGCGCTGCGGATCGCCCGCCGGCTGGGCGACGGCCTGCCGTTGCAGTGGAACGCGGTGGGCGTGCTGGCCGACACCCTGCTGGCCCGCGGCCGGGTCGAGGAGGCCTGGAAGCTGGCCGCCGACCACGGCTTCGCGCCGCCCTACCACCCGACCGCGATGGTGCTGCCGAACGCGCCGACCCTGTACGGCAAGCTGCTGCTGGCCCAGGGCGACCGGGAGGCGGCGGTCGGCGTGCTGCGCACGGTCGGCGGCCGACTGGCCGACCGCGGTTGGCACAACACCATCTGGGCGCCGTGGGTCGGTCACCTGGCGCAGGCCGTCCAGCCGGACGACCCGGAGGAGGCGGGCCAGCTGGCCGAGGAGGGGGTGCGCCGGGCCCGGGCGTTCGGCGTCGGCTCGGCGGTCGGCAGCGCGCTGCGGATCGCGGCCGGGCTGGCCGAGGGCCAGCGCGCGGTCGAGCTGCTCACCGAGTCCGTGGTGGAACTCGGTCGCTCCCCGGTCGGGTACGAACACGCCTGCGCACTGGTCGACCTGGGCGCCGCGCTGCGCCGGGTGGGCCGGCTGGCGGAGGCCACCGAGCAACTGCACCAGGGCATGGAGCTGGCCGTCGAGTGCAACGCGGACGGCCTGGTGGAGCGGGCCCGCGAGGAGCTGGACGCCTCCGGGCTGAGGCCCAACCGGCTGCGCGGCACCGGCAGGGAGGCGCTCAGCCAGCCCGAGTGGGAGGTCGCCAAACTGGCCGTCGAGGGGCTCAGCGCGGTGGAGATCGCCGAGCGCCTGGACATCCTGCTCAGCCTGGTCAACCGCCGGCTGTCCGCCGTGCACCGCAAGACCGGGACCACCCAGGGCGGCCTGGCCGCCGCGCTCGGGCTGAAGAAGCCCCGTCCTGGCCAGACCGAAGGTTAGGCTGCCTCACGACCGCACCGCATATGCCGGGCACACCGTCCGCCCCGTCCGGCGACAGAGCAGAGGAGTCAGGACATGGCGCTCGACCCGCAGCAGGCGACCGGCCGGACCCCGGCGCAGCCGCCCCAGGTCTCGCACGCCCCGCTGGCCGGGAGCGGGGCCGGCGCGGCGATCGAGCGGTGGACCCTGCGGGCCGGGGCCGTCGAGGCCACCGTGCTCACCCTGGGCGCCACCCTGCACACCGTGCGGACCCCGGACCGCTCCGGACGGGTGGCCCAGGTGCTGGTCAGCAGCGAGAAGCTGGCGGACATCCTGGGACCGGCCCGGCACTACGGCGCGACCGTCGGCCGGTACGCCAACCGGATCGCCGGCAGCCGGATCACCCTGGACGGCGTGGACTACCCGCTCGCCCCCACCGGCAACGGGGTCACCCTGCACGGTGGACCGGACGGCTTCGCCAACCGGATGTGGGCCGCCGAGGAGCTGCGCGAAGGCGGGCGCGCGGGCGTCCGGCTGCACCTGCGCAGTCGGGACGGCGATCAGGGGTTCCCCGGCGCGCTCGACGTCTGGGTGAGCTACCTGCTGGACGCCGACGGCACGCTCGCCATCGAGTACCGCGCCGTCACCACCCGGCCCACCGTGCTCAACCTGACCAACCACGCCTACGTCAACCTGGCCGGCGAGGGCAGCGGCGACGTGCTCGGCCACCTGCTCACCCTGGACGCCGACCACTACACCCCGGTCGACGAGCGGCAGATCCCGTACGGCCCGTCCGAGCCGGTGGCCGGCACGCCGTTCGACTTCACCACCGCGCGGCCGATCGGCAAGGGCATCTCGGAGAGTCACCCGCAGCTGGCGGCGGCCGGTGGCTACGACCACAACTTCGTGCTCCGGCCCCGCCCGGCGGACGGCACCCCGACCCGGGCGGCGCTGCTGGAGGACCCGGTCTCCGGACGCACCCTGGAGGTGCTGACCACCGAGCCGGGCGTCCAGCTCTACACCGCCAACTCGTTCAGCGGCGCGGTGACGGGGGAGAGCGGGCAGCCGTTCGGGCCGTACGCGGGCGTGGCGCTGGAGACCCAGCACTTCCCCGACTCCCCGCACCACCCGGAGTACCCCTCGACCGAGCTGCGGCCGGGCGAGGAGTTCCGCTCGGTGACGCTCCTGCGCTTCAACTGAGGTTCTTCCGCCGGACATATCGGTATGACTAGTATCGCCCGTCATCGGTCGTACCACAGGCGGCGGGTCCTGCCCGGCCGCCGCCACCGGCGAGGAGTCTGCCCTGCGCACGCGGAGAGCCTTCAGTAGCGGGCGCTCGCGCCTCACCCTGCGTCGAGCACTGCTCGCGCTGGCCGTGGTCCCCGCCGTCGCGCTCGCCGCGCTCTGGGCGGTGACGACCGGCCAGACCTTCGCCGACTACCAGCAGCAGGCCGCCCAGGAGCTGCTGGCCCAGAAGGCCGGTCAACCGGCCAACCTGGTCTACTACAGCCTCCAGGAGGAGCGCCGGCTCAGCGCGGAGCAGCTGGTCCAGCCCGGCAGCGTCAGCGACGACCTGGACCTGCGCCGCCAGCTGACCGACGCCGCCGTCCGCAGCTTCCAGTCCCTCTCCGCGGTCACCGCCGGCAACGCCCCGGCCGGGGTCCGCGACGCGGTCCGGCAGGCCCGCCAGGCGATGGCCCAACTCCCCGCGGAGCGAGCCGAGGTGGACGACGGCAGTGCCAACCAGCAGGCCGCCTACACCTTCTACACCAACCTGATCAGCACTGACCTGCAGCTCTTCAGCGCGCTCGGCCAGGCGGACAACGGCGCGGCCGGCTACCAGTCGCGCACCCTGGTCGACGCCCTCTGGGCCAAGGAGATGATCGCCCGGGAGGACGCCGTGCTGGCCCGCGGCTGGCCCACCGGCCGGCTCGACGAGGCGGACCTGCAGACCGTCCAACAGGCCATCGGCGCCCAGAACTTCCTGTACACCGCCAAGATCGCCCCCTACCTGCCGGCCGGTGAGGCCGCGGGCTGGCAGCAACTCACCCAGGGCGCCGCCTGGTCCGCGATGGACGTCGTCCAGCAGGACCTGATGCGGCCCACCGCGCCGAACGCCGACGGCACGGTCCCGCTGCCGCCCGACGCGGACCAGTGGCGCCAGGCCGTCGACCTGGTCACCCCGCAGCTGGTCGCGCTGCTGCAGACCCGCACCGACGACGTCGTCTCGACCGGGCGGAGCAGCATCGACTCGCTGCTCCTCAGGCTCGTGCTGACCAGCGTGATCGGCCTACTCGGGGTGGTCGTGGTGAGCGCCACCAGCTGGCGGCTGGCCCGCTCGCTGCGGCGCCGGATCACCCACCTGCAGGACCAGGCGGAGCGGCTCGAGCGCGGCCTGCCCGAGCTGGTCGACCGGCTCGCCCGCGGTGATCAGCCGGCCGCCGCGGAGAGCCGGGAGATCACCGCCGGCTCCGCGGCGGGTCGCGGCGACGAGCTCGACCGGCTCGGCCAGGCGCTCAACGCGGCCCGGCAGAGCGCGATCGGTGCCGCGGTCCAGCAGGCCGAGCAGCACCGCGGCTTCGAGCGGCTGCTGCAGCGGATCGCCCGGCGCACCCAGCTGCTGATCGGCCTGCAGCTCAAGAAGCTCGACCAGATGGAGCGCCGGCACGAGGACCCCGAGGTGCTGGAGGGGCTCTTCGACCTCGACCACCTGACCGCCCGGCTGCGCCGCTACGAGGAGAACCTGGTCATCCTGGCCGGCGGGCAGCCGCAGCGCCGCTGGCGCAAGCCGGTCCCGCTGCTGGACGTGCTGCGGTCGGCCCAGGGCGAGGTGCAGGACTACCGGCGGATCACGCTCGACATCGAGGGCTCGCCCTGGCTCTCCGAGCGGGCGGTCGGGCCGGTGGTGCACGTGCTGGCCGAGCTGATGGAGAACGCCGCCGCCTTCTCCAAGCCGCCCACCCCGGTGGAGGTGCGGGCCGCGCTGGTCGGCCGCGGGCTGGCGGTGGAGATCGAGGACCGCGGGCTCGGCATGGAACCCGAGCAGTGCGAGGCGGCCAACGAGCTGATGCGCCGTCCGCCGCGGATGGACGTGGTGACCCGGGCCGACGACATCCGGCTCGGTCTCTACGTGGTCGCCCGGCTGGCGGAGAACCTCGGGCTGCGGGTGGAGTTCCGGCCGTCGGCGTTCGGCGGCACCCGGGTGGTGGTGCTGATCCCGGCCGAGCTGGTGACGGACGGCCCGCCGGCGAAGGTGGCCGCGGCGTCCGGTCCGGCGGCCGGCGACCCGGGCGCCGCGGAGCTCGTCGAGCCGGTCGCGCTGCCCTCCCGGATCCGGGGGCGCGCACTGGCCGGCACCGGCGCGCCACCGTCCGTCGCGCCGGGGGTGCCCGCGTTGCTCGCCCTGCCCACGTCGGAGCGCGCCACGCGAGTGAGTGACCGGATCGCGCCCGAGGACCTGCCGGGCGCCACCGACCCGGCCGGCCCGGCACCCGAGCGCAGGGGAGGGGCCAGGCACGCCCGCCGGCCCGCCCCGAACGAGGAGGCCACCCGCGAGCCCGCACCGGCCGGGTCCCCGCCCGACCGGGTGGGAGCCCGCCCGTCCTGGGCGTTGCGCGCCGCCGAGCAGGGCGGCACGGCCGCCACCCCCGAACCCCCGCTGCCCCAGCGGGTCCGCCAGGCTAGCCTGGCCGCCGAGTTGCGCACCCCGGCCGCCCCCGCGACCCCGCCGGCGCGCCGGCCCGACGCCCCCACCCGCTCCGGCGCGGCGATCGGCGCCTTCCAGCGCCAGTCCCGGGTCGCCCGACAGGGCACCGGCAGCGGCGACACGCAGGACCTCCCCCTCAACCCCCGGACGGAAGACGAGTCATGACACGCACCACCGCCACTCACCAGGACCTGGACTGGCTGCTGGACGGTCTCGTCGACACGGTGGCCGGCACCCGGCACGCCGTGCTGCTCTCCGACGACGGCCTGGTGGTCAGCCACTCCCGCGGTATCGAGCGCCCGGACGCCGAGCGGCTCGCCGCGGTCGCCACCGGCCAGCAGAGCCTGGCCCGCGGCGTCGGCCAGCTGTTCGGCGGCGGCGACGTCCACCAGGTGATCGTCGAGCTGGCCGAACTCTGGCTCTTCGTCATCGGCGCCGGACAGGGCACCCACCTGGCGGTGATCGCCTCCCAGGACGTGGACGCCGAGGTGATGGCGGTGGCCATGCACACCCTGATCCAGCAGGTCGGCCAGAAGCTCGGCACCCAGGTCCGGGGCGGCCTCGGGTGAGCCCGCACTGGAGCGAGGCCGAGGAGACGGACGACGACGGTTCCGACTCGATGGTCCGTCCGTACACCATCACCCGCGGCCGGACCGCCCCCGAGCGGGACGACCTCAGCCTGATCACGGTGCTGACCACCGTCGATCCGCTCCCCGAGGATGGCCGCGCCGCCACCCGCGGGCTGCAACCGGAGCACCGGGTGATCCTGGCCCGCTGCCGGCGCCCGGCGGCCGTGGCCGAGGTGGCCGCCGACCTCGACCTGCCGGTCTCGGTCACCAAGATCCTGCTGGGCGACCTGATCGCCCAGGGCCTGCTGCACGCCCGGGCACCGCTCGCGGTGGCCGGTTCCGGCGGCGGGGTCGACCTCGGCCTGCTGGCCGCCGTTCGTGACGGACTCCGGAGACTCTGAAGACGATGACAAGCAGTCAGCCGGTCGGCGGGGCGCAGGCGCCCGCCGCCGTCAAGATCCTGATCGCCGGTGGTTTCGGGGTGGGCAAGACCACCCTGGTCGGTTCGGTCAGCGAGGTCGCGCCGCTGCGCACCGAGGAGTACCTGACCCGGGCCAGCGTGGGCATCGACGACCTGGCCGGGGTGGACGAGAAGGACACCACCACGGTCGCGCTGGACTTCGGCCGGATCACCATCGGCCCCGACCTGGTGGTCTACCTGTTCGGCACCCCCGGCCAGGAGCGTTTCTGGTTCATGTGGAACGACCTGGTCAACGGTGCGCTCGGCGGCATCGTGATCGCCGACACCCGGCGACTGGAGAGCAGCTTCGCCTCGATCGACTTCTTCGAGGGCCGGGGCATCCCGTTCGTGGTGGCGATCAACTGCTTCCACGGCCGGAACACCCGTGGCGTGGCGGAGATCCGGGCCGCGCTCGACCTCGACCCGCGGGTCCCGCTGCTCCTCGGGGACGTCCGGGAACGGGCCTTCGGCCGCGACCTGCTGCTCGCCCTGGTGGACCACCTGATGCGGTTGCCGGCCGCCCCCGCCGTCCCGGTGGGCGCGCCGTGACCCCGCCGCTCCGGGTGCTGATCCACGGCGGCGGCATCGGCGGCCTGACCCTGGCCACCGCGCTCGGGCAGTTCGGCCACCGCGTCGAGGTGGCCGAACTGCGCGGTGAGCCGGACGGGGTGGGCGTCGGGATCACCCAGCCCTCGAACGCGCTGCACGCGCTGCGGGAGATCGGTGTGCTGGCGGACTGCCTGGCGGCCGGCTTCCGCTGGGAGGAGCTGACCCTCTGCGACCCGGCCGGCCACACGCTGGCCGTGCTGCCGCAGCCGCGGATGGCCGGCGTCCCGGCGGCCAACGGCATCCCGCGGCCCGCGCTGGCCGCCGTGCTGGGTCGGGCGGCGGTCGCGGCGGGCGCCCGGATCCGCTTCCACACCACCCTCACCGAGCTGACCGAGGAGGGTGAGGAGGTGAAAGTCGGCCTGTCCGACGGCAGCGAGCGGCGCTACGACCTGGTGGTCGGCTTCGACGGGACCGGCTCGCCGCTGCGCCGGCGGCTCTACGGGGACGCCTTCGACCCCGAGTACACCGGATTCGCCGCCTGGCGGGTGACGCTGCCGCGCCCGGACTGGCTGCGCGGGGTGCTGATGTGCTCGGCGGACCGCACGGCCAAGGTGTCGCTCACCCCGATCGGTGACCGACTGATGTACCTGGCCGCGGTGTCCGCCGAGGCCGAGGAGTTCCGGCCGGACCCGCGGCGGGCCCACCGGCAGCTCGCCGAGCGGTTGACCGGCGTCGAGGGCCCGATGGCCGAGGCGCTGGCGGAGGTCACCGACCCGGCCGCGGTGGTCCACTCCCGGATCTCCCAGGTGACGGTGGCCGCGCCCTGGCACGTCGGGCGGGTGGTGCTGGCCGGGGACGCCGCGCACGCCAGCACCCCGCTTCTGGCGCAGGGCGCGGCGATGGCGATCGAGGACGCGCTGGTGCTGGCCGAGTCGCTGGACGCGGAGGCGGAGGTCCCGGCCGCGCTGGCCGCCTGGGAGCGGCGCCGACGGCCGCGGGCGCTCTGGGTGCAGGCGCTGTCCCGAGCCGTGCTCAGGCAGGAGACCGGCACGCCGACCACGGCGGCGGAGGACGAGCTGCTCGCGATCGGGGTGCCGGGGGCCGCGCACGTGCTGGTCCAGCCCTACTGAGCGTCGGGGCCGGCGGGTGACCGGCCCCCGATCCGGCTGGCCGTCCGTCAGCTGGACTTCTGCCAGCTCACCGAGAAGTCCTTGCCGTCGGTGATCGACGAGGTGGTGGCCAGCGCGGTGCCGTTGGTGGCCATGGTGATGTTGTCGGGGTTGAAGCTGCCGAGCGGCTTGTCGTTGACCTTGGCGCCGGTGAAGTCGACCGTGCCGAAGTTGGTCAGCGGGAGCGGGCCGCTGACGTCGGACGGCGCCTCGGCGATGACCTCGGCCGAGGCCAGCGCGGCGTTGCTCAGCGTCTTCTTGACCGTGTGGCTCCAGCCCTGGGTAGTGTCGGAGAGCTTGAGGGTGAAGGAGCCGCCGTCGCCGGCGGTGACGCTGGCGGTGAAGTGGTCGCCGGGCCGGACCGGGTCGTTGAAGTTGACCGGGTAGGCCGGGTACATCTCGTACCAGGAGGAGTACAGCGGGGATCCCTCGGAGCAGTCCACCTCGGTGCCGGTCTGCTCGACCGAGTCGCTGCCGTCACCGTCCAGGCCGACCCAGAAGCTGGAGTAGGTGTCGTTGCCGTCGCAGGTGGCCGCCGGCTGGACCCAACTGGCGCTGACGCTGGTGAACTTGGCACCCGTGGTGGCGTAGCCGGACCAGTTGCTGCTGGAGCTGTGCAGGATCTCTCCGTGCGGGCCGACCAGGTGCGGGGTGCTGCCACTGGGGATCATCGGGGCGTTCGGCACCGCGGGGGCGGATGCGGCGAGCGCCGGGGCGGTGTTGGCGGCGACCGCAAGGAGGGCGGCGGCGATGGCCAACGAGCTGCGGCGTGTTGCGGGCATGGGCGTCTCCCTTGTGGGGGTGGGGGAATCCTGGGTGCCGGTGGAGCTGGGGAGGCAACCGGATTGACGGCGTGCCGACAACGGTAGGGGAGGGTAGCGGTCGGTTGATGTTACGGATATGCAAATCTTTGCTTTGTCACTCGAATAGCTGAGGTCAAGTCAACTGGTTTCTGGCTTTTGCGGGTTTCCTCGGCGACATTGCCTGACGCGCGCTCAGGTCCGGTGCGCCCCCGGCGTACGCGAAGGGGGGGGGGGGGGGGGGGGGGGGAAGAGGACCCCCCCTGCCGCGCGGTTGGCAAGGGGGAGGGGGGGGTCGTACATAGA
>NZ_JBVHLF010000054.1:12273-23611 GCF_055559155.1 Kitasatospora sp. NPDC024654 | reverse complement strand
TTTTTGTTTTTTGGGGTTTTCCTTTGGGACATTGCCGAACGCGCCCCCGTCTCTGTCCCCCCCCCGGCGCACAGAAGGGCCTTTCGCGCCCGGTTCCCCGCACCCCCCCTTCTGGCCTGATGATCAGACGATGGTGCCGGTGACCTCGCCGAAGCCGATCCGCACGCCGTCCGCGCCGGGCGCGGTGGCCCGCAGCGTGACGGTGTCGCCGTCCTCCAGGAAGGTCCGGGTCGAGCCGTCGGCCAGGGTGATCGGGTCCCGGCCGTTCCAGGTCAGCTCGATCAGCGAGCCGCGCTGGTCGGCGGCGGGGCCGGAGACCGTGCCGGAGCCGTACAGGTCGCCGGTGCGCAGCGAGGCACCGTTGACCGTCATGTGCGCCAGCATCTGGGCCGGTGACCAGTACATCCCGGCGTATGGCGGCTGGGAGACCAACTGCCCGTTGAGCTCCACCGACATCCGCAGGTCCAGGCCCCAGCCCTGCTTCTCGGCCAGGTAGGGCAGCGGCTCGGGCTGCTGCGCCGGGGTCGTCACCCGGGCGGCCTCCAGCGCGGCCAGCGGGACCACCCAGGGGGAGATCGAGGTCGCGAAGGACTTACCGAGGAACGGGCCGAGCGGTACGTACTCCCAGGCCTGGATGTCGCGGGCGCTCCAGTCGTTGAGCAGCACCGCGCCGAAGACGTGGTCGGCGAAGTCGTCCACGCCGACCGAATCGCCGAGCGCCGAGCCGGCGCCGACCACGAAGCCCATCTCGGCCTCGATGTCCAGCCGGACCGAGGGGCCGAAGACCGGCGCCGCGTCGCCGGGCGCCTTGCGCTGCCCGCTCGGGCGGCGGATCCCGGTGCCGGAGACCACCACCGTGCCGGCCCGGCCGTGGTAGCCCACCGGCAGGTGCTTCCAGTTCGGCAGCAGCGCCTCGCCGTCCGGCCGGAAGATCCGGCCGAGGTTGGTGGCGTGCTGCTCGGAGGCGTAGAAGTCGACGTAGTCGGCGACCTCGACGGGCAGGTGCAGGGTGACCTGGTCCAGCCGGTGCAGGTTGGCCTCCACCAGCGGGCGCTGCTCCTCGGTGCTGAGCAGGTTGGTCACCCGCTCGCGGACGTACGCCCACTCGCCCGGACCGCGGCGCAGGAAGCGGTTGAGCGAGCCGGTCGCGAGGTCGGCACCGAGCGGGGTGCCCGCCCAGATCGCCGACAGGTCGAGCACCTGCTCGCCGATCGCCACGCCGACCCGCGGACCGCCGCCGTGGCGCGGGGTGAAGACGCCGTAGGGGAGGTTCTGGATCGGGAAGTCGGAACCCTCGGGAACCGGTACCCAGGTCTGCAGGGTCACTTCGTCACACCGTCCTGCGGGCCGCGCCCGCTCCAACTCCACGCGTACTTGCCGTCATCGCTGGCCCGGCCGCCCTCGGCGATCTCCAGCGGGCGGAAGGTGTCCACCATCACCGCCAGCTCGTCGAAGAACTCCACTCCGATCGAGCGCTCGTAGGCGCCCGGCTGCGGGCCGTGCGAGTGGCCGCCGGGGTGCAGCGAGATCGAACCCTGGCCGATGCCGGAGCCCTTGCGGGCCTCGTAGTTCCCGCCGCAGTAGAACATCACCTCGTCGCTGTCCACGTTGGAGTGGTAGTACGGCACCGGGATGGACAGCGGGTGGTAGTCGACCTTGCGCGGCACGAAGTTGCAGATCACGAAGTTGTTGCCCTCGAAGACCTGGTGGGCCGGCGGGGGCTGGTGGACCCGGCCGGTGATCGGCTCGTAGTCACTGATGTTGAAGGCGTACGGGTAGAGGCAGCCGTCCCAGCCGACCACGTCGAACGGGTGGCTCGGCATCACGAAGACCGTGCCGGCCACGCCCTCGCTGCCCGGGCCGCGGTGCTTGACGTAGACCTCGGTGTCGCCCTCGGCCGTCACCAGCAGCGGGCCGACCGGGCCGCGCAGGTCGCGCTCGCAGAACGGCGCGTGCTCCAGCAGCTGGCCGTACTTGGAGAGGTAGCGCCGGGCCGGGGTGATGTGGCTGTTCGCCTCGATCGCGTAGAGCCGCAGCGGCTCGTCACCGGTCGGCACCCAGCGGTGCGTGGTGGACCGCGGCAGGATCACGTAGTCGCCCTGGCCGGCCTCGATGCTGCCGAACACGGTCTCCACCGTGCCGCTGCCGGACTCCACGTAGACGCACTCGTCGCCGATCGCGTTGCGGTAGAGCGGCGACGGCTGCCCGCAGGCGACGTAGGCGATCCGGACGTCGGCGTTGCTCAGGACCACCCGGCGGCCGCGCACGGCGTCGGTCTGCCGCCAGGAGTCGCCCGGGAAGAGCTCGTGCAGCTTGAAGTGCAGCGGCTTGAGCGGGTGGTTCGGTTCCGGCTTGCCCTCCGGCAGGGCCCACACCCGGCTGTCCACCAGGGCGGAGGGGATGGCGCGGTGGTAGAGCAGCGAGGAGTCCGACGAGAAGCCCTCCTCGCCCATCAGCTCCTCGTAGTAGAGGTCGCCGTCCTCGTTGCGGTGCTGTGTGTGCCTCTTCGGTGGCACCGTGCCGACGGTGCGGTAATAGGCCATCTGCGCCTCCTGAGCGACTGACCGCCCTGGACTGCGCCGGCCGGGGCGGGACCGCCCAGGGGGTGTTGGGCAGGTCAGCACCAATCCCAGGCCACCGGACGGGTGGTGTCAAGGACGGACCGGGAGGGCCAGGACGCGCGCAGGCAACTCTCCGGACACGTGGATGTAACGATCTCCGTCTTCTTGCAGAAACTTTCTGCAAGAGCTTTCATCAGCGGACTTGCCACTGTTACGTTCCTGCTCAGCTCGGACGGCGGCACTGGTGCGGCCGGCGCGAGGTGGCCAGTATCGCCCCTCCGTCCCCCCTCCGGGCACTCACCCCCACCTTCTTTTCCTAGGAGTTCTCATGCGACGTGGCATCGCGGCCTCCGCCCTCGTTGCGGCCCTCGCGGTCTCGCTGGCGGCCTGTGGCAGCAGCGGTTCCGGCTCGTCCGGTTCGGCCAACGGCCCGGTGACCATCACGTACTGGGACACCTCCAACGCCACCAACGAGGCGCCGAACTACCAGGCGCTGGCGCAGAAGTTCGAGGCCGCCAACCCGAACATCAAGGTGAACTTCGTCAACGTGCCGTTCGACTCGGCGCAGAACAAGCTGCAGACCGCGATGGGCAGCAAGGGCGCCCCCGACGTCTTCCGCTCCGACGTCGGCTGGACCGCCGGCTTCGCCCAGCAGGGCTTCCTCGCCCCGCTGGACGGCACCCCCGCGCTGCCGGACCCGTCCGCCTTCCGGCCGAACCTGATCAAGCAGGCGCAGTACCAGGGCAAGACCTACGGGGTCCCGCAGGTGACCGACACCCTCGGCCTCCTCTACAACAAGGCGCTCTTCAGCCAGGCCGGTATCACCACCCCACCCACCACCTGGGACGAGCTGAAGGCCGACGCCGCCACCATCAAGTCCAAGACCGGCGTGGACGGTTTCGAGATGCGCGCGGGTGACGGTTACTACGCGATGCCGCTCTTCTTCGGCGAGGGCACCGACCTGGTGGACACCCCCGACAAGAAGATCACCATCACCTCGCCGGCCGCGGTCAAGGCGGTCGAGACCTACCAGTCCCTGTTCACCTCGCCCGGCACCGTCAAGCCGGACGTGACCTCGGACTCCTACGCGCACATGATGGACGCCTTCAACAACGGCAAGGTCGCGGCGATCATCAACGGTCCCTGGGAGATCACCAACATCTACCAGGGCTCGGCCTTCAGCAACAAGGCCAACCTCGGCATCGCGCCCGTCCCGGCCGGCTCCACCGGCAAGGCCGGCGCCCCGACCGGTGGCGCCAACCTGGAGGTCTACGCCGGCTCGGACGCCGCCCACCAGGCCGCCGCCGAGAAGTTCGTCGCCTTCATGACCTCCGCCGAGAGCCAGACCTTCATCGCGGAGAAGAACGACACCCTGCCGACCCGGCCCGACGCCTACACCTCCGACGTCACCGCCAACCTCGGCATCGCCGGCTTCCAGGCGATCCTGCCGGACGCCCAGCCGCGCCCCGAACTTCCCGAGTACGCCTCGCTGTTCACCTCCAGCGGGATCAACCTCGGCAAGATCGTGCAGGGTCAGGAGAGCGTGCAGGACGGCCTGAACGCCATCGCGGCCGACTACGCCAAGCTGCTGCCGAACTTCAGCAAGTAGCACCCGTGACCGGACCTGGCGCCGGCCAGGTCCCCCGCCGAACGGCCCGTCCACATCGGGCCGTTCGGCGGACCCGTCCGGCCGTACCTCCCCGCAAGTCTCCCGAGAAGGTGTCATCGATGGCAGTCGCCGTGCAGGGCCAACCGCGCGACCGCAACCGCGGTCCGCTGCAGCGCATCCGGCAGTCGTACAGCAGGTACTGGTACGCCTACGCCATGGCCGCGCCGGTGGTCGTCGTGCTCGGGGTGCTGGTGGCCTACCCGCTGGCGCGCGGCTTCTACCTGACCCTGACCGACGCCACCAACCTCAACGTCGGGCACACCGTCGGGTTCAACCACATCCCCGACAGCTTCAAGTTCGTCGGCTTCCAGAACTACGCCGACATCCTCTGGGGCCCCGACTCCTACGACCGGTTCTGGTCGCACTTCGTCTGGACCGTCGTCTGGACCGTGCTCTGCGTCGCCCTGCACTACAGCATCGGGCTGGGCCTGGCCATGCTGCTGAACCGGAAGCTGCGCGGGCGGACCTTCTACCGGCTGATGCTGATCGTGCCCTGGGCCGTGCCGACCTTCGTCACGGTCTTCTCCTGGCGGCTGATGCTCTCCGACGGCGGCCTGGTCAACAGCGCGCTCGGCGTCCTGCACCTGCCGCAACCCGGTTGGCTGGAGCAGCCGTTGGCGGAGAAGGCGGCGGCCATCCTGGTCAACACCTGGTGCGGGGTGCCGTTCATGATGGTCACCCTGCTGGGCGGCCTGCAGTCGATCCCGGCCGAGCTCTACGAGGCCGCCGAGATGGACGGCGCCACCGCCTGGCAGCGGTTCCGGCACGTCACGCTCCCGGGGCTGCGCTCGGTCAGCAGCACGGTCATCCTGCTCGGCGTGATCTGGACCTTCAACCAGTTCGTGATCATCTTCCTGCTGTTCGGCCAGAACGCCACCGACGTGCAGATCCTGGTCACCTGGGCCTACCAGCTGGGCTTCGGCCAACAGCCGCGCGACTACGCCCAGTCGGCGAGCTACGGCATCATCCTGCTCTCCATCCTGATCGTCTTCACGGCCTTCTATCAGCGGTGGCTGAAGCGTAACGACCAGGCCGTCATGTGACGGTCCGTCAGACCGTCTCAGGGCAACCCGAACCACGCCGGCACGGAAGGCAGGCCACCCGATGAGCAGCACCACCGTCCCCACTCCGCAGAGCACCCCCGCGCGTCCCGAACGGGCCGGCCGGGCGGCCGCCCCGCGCCCGGTCCGCCGCCGCGGCGAGAGCAGCCGCACCGCCTCGGTGCTCTCGCACACCGCCCTGACCGTCGCGAGCCTGGTCGCGGTCTTCCCGGTGCTCTGGCTCTGCTACATCGCGCTGGGTCCGAACGAGACGGACTACCTGCACCCGGGCGGGATCCTCGGCAAGGCCACCCTCGCCAACTTCGGCAAGGTGCTCGGCCAGACCGACTTCTTCCAGTGGTTCCTCAACTCGCTGATCGTGGCCGGCGGCACCTGTGTCTTCGGGGTGGCGATCGCCGCCAGCACCGGCTACGCGGTCTCCCGGATGAGGTTCCCCGGCCTGCGCCCGCTGATGTGGTCGCTGCTGGTGACCCAGATGTTCCCGATCGCGGTGCTGATCGTGCCGATGTACTACCTGATGGCCAACCTCGGCCTGCTGGACAGCTACGGCGGCCTGATCCTGGTCTACGCGAGCACCGCCGTGCCGTACTGCGCCTGGCTGCTCAAGGGCTACTTCGACACCATCCCGGTGGAGATCGACGAGGCCGGCCGGGTCGACGGGCTCAGCCCGTTCGGCACCTTCTGGCGGCTGGTGCTGCCGCTGGCCCGCCCGGGCCTGGCGGTCGCCGCCTTCTACACCTTCCTGACCTGTTGGGCCGAGGTGCCGTTCGCCTCCACCTTCATGCTCAGCTCCGACAAGTACACCCTGGCGGTGGGCCTGACCACCTTCGTCAGCCAGCACGACAGCCAGTGGAACCTGATGGCGGCCACCTCGGTGCTGATCGCGCTGCCCGCCTCGGCCTTCTTCTACCTGGTCCAGAAGCACCTGGTCACCGGTCTCACCGCCGGTGCCGCCAAGTCCTGACGAACTCTCAGCTCCGCCAAGTAATCTGCCTGTTGCCGCGAACCGGCCGCCCCGACCCCGGCGGCCGGGACGACACCGAACCCCCCGAGGGAAGACCGATGACCCAGAACCTGGCCGACGCCTCCCGGCCCGCCGCCGCGGCCGACGCGCCCGCCGCCACCGCGGCCACCGCGAACGGTGGTGCACCCAGAGGCTGGTGGCGGGACGCGGTGATCTACCAGGTCTATCCGCGCAGCTTCGCCGACGCCAACGGTGACGGCATGGGCGACCTGCCGGGTGTCCGCAGCCGGCTGCCCTACCTTCGCGATCTGGGCGTCGATGCGGTCTGGCTGTCGCCGTTCTACGCCTCCCCGCAGGCCGACGCCGGCTACGACGTGGCCGACTACCGTGCGGTGGACCCGATGTTCGGCACCCTGCTGGACGCCGACGGCCTGATCCGCGACGCCCACCGGCTTGGCCTGCGGATCATCGTCGACCTGGTCCCCAACCACTCCTCGGACCAGCACGAGTGGTTCCAGCGCGCGCTGCGCGAGGGGCCCGGCTCGGCGCTGCGCGACCGTTACCACTTCCGCCCCGGCAAGGGCGTGAACGGTGAACTGCCGCCCAACGACTGGGAGTCCATCTTCGGCGGCCCGGCCTGGACCCGCAGCGCGAACCCGGACGGCACCCCGGGCGACTGGTACCTGCACCTGTTCGCCCCCGAGCAGCCCGACTTCAACTGGGAGCACCCGGCGGTCGCCGACGAGTTCCGCTCGATCCTGCGGTTCTGGCTCGACATGGGCGTGGATGGCTTCCGGGTCGACGTCGCGCACGGCCTGGTGAAGGCCCCTGGCCTGCCCGACCTCGGCGGCCACGACCAGCTCAAGCTGCTCGGCAACGACGTGATGCCGTTCTTCGACCAGGACGGCGTGCACGAGATCTACCGCAGCTGGCGCCGGATCCTCGACGAGTACCCGGGCGAGCGGATCGCGGTCGCCGAGGCGTGGACCCCGACCGTCCAGCGCACCGCCAACTACGTCCGTCCCGACGAGCTGCACCAGGCCTTCAACTTCCAGTACCTGAGCACCGCCTGGGAGGCCACCGCGCTGCGCGAGGTGATCGACGTCTCGCTGGAGTCGATGCGCCCGGTCGGCGCCCCCACCACCTGGGTGCTCTCCAACCACGACGTCACCCGGCACGCCACCCGCTTCGCCAACCCGCCCGGCGGCACCCAGATCCGCACCTCCGGCGACCGGGCCCTCGGCCTGCGCCGGGCCCGCGCCGCCAGCCTGCTGATGCTCGCGCTGCCCGGCTCGGCCTACCTCTACCAGGGCGAGGAGCTCGGCCTGCCGGACGTCACCGACCTGCCCGACGAGGTCCGCCAGGACCCGTCCTTCTTCCGCGCCAGCGGCCAGGACGGCTTCCGGGACGGCTGCCGGGTCCCGCTGCCGTGGTCCGGCCAGCGCGCCCCCTACGGCTTCGGCCCCACCGAGGGCGGCCCCAGCTGGCTGCCGCAGCCCGCCGAGTGGGCCGGGCTCAGCGTCGAGGCGCAGGCCGGCGACCCGACCTCCACCCTGGAGCTCTACCGCAGCGCGCTGGCCGTGCGCCGCGAGCACCCCGCGCTCGGCGCGGGTACCGAGGTCGAGTGGCTGGACGCGCCGCAGGGCGTGCTCGCCTTCCGTCGCGAGGTGCCGCGAGGAGCGTTCGTCTGCACCGCCAACACCACCGGCGAGCCGGTCCGGATACCGGCGCCCGGCCGGCTGCTGCTCTCCTCCGCGGAGACCGTGGTGGTGGACGGCGAGACCGTGCTGCCGGCCGACAGCACCGCCTGGTGGGCGGTCTGACATGGTTGCAATAGGCTCTGGGCTCGTGACTACGGCGCGACTCTCCGACATCGCGGCGCAGGCGGGGGTCAGCGAGGCCACCGTATCCCGCGTCCTCAACGGCAAGGCAGGTGTCTCCGCGACCACGCGGCAGACCGTGCTGGCCGCGCTCGACGTGCTCGGATACGAGCGGCCGACCCGGCTCCGCCAGCGCAGCGCCGGTCTGATCGGCCTGATCACCCCGGAGCTGAGCAACCCGATCTTCCCGGCACTGGCCCAGGTGATCGAACAGGTGCTCAGCCGGCACGGCTACACGCCGGTGCTGTGCACCCAGACGCCGGGCGGAGCCACCGAGGACGAACTGGTGGAGATGCTGGTCGAGCGGGGAGTCGCGGGCATCGTCTTCGTCTCCGGCCTGCACGCCGACTCCACCGCCGACCACCAGCGCTACGCCCGGCTCGCCGGCCGGCAGGTCCCGTTCGTGCTGATCAACGGCTACAGCGAGAAGATCTCCGCGCCGTTCATCTCGCCGGACGACCGGGCCGCGATGCGGATGGCCGTCCAGCACCTGGCCGAACTCGGCCACGAGCGGATCGGGTTGGCGGTCGGCCAGCGCCGGTACGTGCCGGTGCTGCGCAAGATCGAGGGCTTCACGGCGGCTCTGCAGTCGGTCCTCGGCCACAGCGCCGAGCAGGCCGCGGAGCTGGTGCACCACACCCTGTTCAGTGTGGAGGGCGGCCACTCGGCGGCCGGCGCGCTGCTGGACCGCGGCTGCACGGCGATCGTCTGCGGCAGTGACCTGATGGCGCTGGGCGCGATCCGCGCGGTGCGCCAGCGCGGGCTGACCGTGCCGGGCGACATCTCGGTGGTGGGCTTCGACGACTCGCCGCTGATGGCGTTCACCGAGCCGCCGCTGACCACGATCCGCCAGCCGGTCGAGGCGATGGCCACCGCGGCGGTGGACGCGCTGCTGGAGGAGGTCGGGGGGAACCCCGGGCAGCGCGCCGAGTTCATGTTCCAGCCGGAGCTGGTCATGCGCGGCTCCACCGGGGCGAATCCGCACCGGGGGGAGTGAGGCCGGCCGCGCGGTCCTGACAGAGCGCGCGCCCGGTCCGGGGCGGGTGACCACCTGGTCACCCGCCCTTTCAGCGGCTCCGCGAACGCCGGATGGCGGGCGCCCCTCCCGGGCACCCGCCATCCGGCGTCGCTGCTGCTCGCGAACTCCTGGTACTGCTGCCTACCGACGATCGCGCGGAGGTCAGACCCGGCCGGCGAAGTTCGGCGTGTAGTTGGCGATGGTCTCGTACTTGACGCCCGCCGACGGGTTGGCCGCCTCGACGTACTTGCCGTCGCCGATGTACAGCGCGACGTGGTAGACGCCCGAGTCGCTGCCGTTGTTCGACCAGAAGAGCAGGTCGCCCGGCTGCAGGCTGTTCATCGAGACCGGGGTGCTGGCGGAGGCCTGGGCGGCGGCGGTGCGCGGGATGGAGATCCCGGCCGCGGCCATCGCGGCCTGGGTCAGGCCGGAGCAGTCCCAACCGCCGTTGCCGGTGCCGCCGTAGACGTAGGCCTGGCCGACCTTGGACTCGGCGAAGGCGATCGCGGTGGCCATCGCGCCGGAGGCCGGAGCGGCCGGGGCCGGGGTGCTGGTCGCCGGGGCGGGCTGGGCCGGGGCCGGGGTGGCCGGGGCCGGGGTGGCCGGGGCCGGGGTGGCGGCGGCCGGAGCCGTCGCGGTGGAGCCCAGCGACAGGTGCTGGCCCGGGAAGATGGCGTTCGGACCCTGGGTCAGCACCGACTTGTTGATGGCGTACAGCTTCTGCCAGCCGCCGGCCACGTTGTGCTTGGTGGCGATGGAGGACAGCCAGTCGCCGGCCACCACGGTGTAGTCGCCCTGGGTCGCCGAGCCGGTGCTGCCGGCCTGGGCGGCCGGGGCCGGCGCGGGGGTGGCGGAGGTGTTCGACGCGGTGCTGGTCGAGGCGGCGCCGGAGGGATTGATCTGCGGGGCGGGGCCGCCCTGGGTCAGGCCGGCCTTCGGGCCGCACACCGGCCAGGCGCCCGGGCCCTGCGAGGCCAGCACCTTCTCGGCGATGGCGATCTGCTGGTCCTCGGTGGCCTGGTTGGCCTGCGCGGCGTACTGGGTGCCGCCGTACGCGGCCCAGGTGGAGGCGGAGAACTGCAGACCGCCGTAGTAGCCGTTGCCGGTGTTGATGCTCCAGTCGCCGCCGCTCTCGCACTGGGCGACCTTGTCCCAGGTGCTGACCGTGGCGGCCGACGCGGTGGTGGCGGTGATGCAGGGAAGGCTCAGACCGATACCGACGAGGCCGGTCGCGGCGATCACGCGGCGGACGCGGGTGGAGCGGTTCGTACCAGAAGTGGGCAGCATGAAGTTGCGTTTCCTCTCCTACGCCTACGAGGTGAGCTGTCGGATTCGGGCTGGAGTTGCCCGGCCGTCCGCTCGGATTTCTCCGGCGGTCGGCTTCACCCCTAGCCCCGGTATCCGGTCCGAAGACCGTTCCGGGGCGGCAAACCTGGTTCCCCCGCTCCTGCCTCGGCGTCGTCTGCGACGGCCAGCCCGTCCGGTGGCAGGATTCGGCGTCCGGCGGGATGGGTCCGTGTGACCACGAACGGGGAGCACGTTAACCAGACTTAAATTCGATTAGCAAACAGCTGTGGCGCCGGTCACAGTGGCCGTCGGAGTCTTTCAAGATCCGCTTCGGAGATCAACTGAAAGGGTGTCGGCGGCCATTGTCGAGGTCCTTTGATCGAATTCTGCGAATCCGCCCGGCAGTGTGCGGAATTGCCTCCCCCTCAGCGGATCGGAAGGCTGACGCCGTGTCCGTGCGGAGGTTTGTCGGCGCGCGGTCAGAGCCGGCGCGGTGTACCGCACGCCACATCCGTGCGGCGGGGCCGGGGGTCCGGACCCGGCGGTCCGGGTGGATGAACTGGCGGAGAATTAAAAATTCCTATGACGTTCGCCCAGCGGACACTTGAGTCCTGTTACGGCCTCCGCCGGGCGATTCGGTCGCTCCTGTGGCAGGTGCGGGCAAATCGGACACATCATCTCCAACTGCCGTGCCAGCGCCGGGCCGTCCCGGCCGCTCTGGAGCCGCTGACGGCCGCCGGTCGGCCGGATGCCCGCGTCCTCGGTCCGCGCCCCGCCACGGGCCCCTGGGCGGGCCGGTGGGGGCACGGAACGGCCCTGGGGGGGGGGGGGGGGGGGGGGAGGGGGGGGGGGGGGGGGGGGGGGGGGAGGGGGGGGGGGGGGGGGGGGGGGGGGGGCG
>NZ_JBVHLF010000054.1:0-12265 GCF_055559155.1 Kitasatospora sp. NPDC024654 | reverse complement strand
GTGAGGCTTTTTTCTTTGCCGTCTTTTCCTTGTCCTCCCCCCCCCAATGGCCCCTGGGGGGGTCGGGTGGGGGCACGGACCGTCCCTCCCCCCCCCCCCCCCCCCCCCCCCCCCCCCCCCAGGGCCGGGGTGAACCACGTCTACTCGCCCTGCTCCGCCTCGGGGGCCTCGGGGGCCTCGGGGGCCTCGGGGGTCTCGGGGGTCTCGGCAGCCTCGTCGTTCGCCTCGGCGCGCTTGCTCCGGGCCGGCGCCTCGGGCGGGGTGACCCCGACGGTGGCCAGGTAGCTGGTGGCCACCAGCTGACCGACGGTCGGATAGGCGCCCAGCGGCTCGGCACTCGGGCAGCCGGTCTCCTCGGCGGCGGCCCGCAGCAGCTCCGGGTCCGCCTCGGGGCCGATCACCAGCGGGGCCAGCGCCGGGCGCTGCGAACCGGTGTTCCGCAGGTGGTCGACGGCCGCGGCCACCGCACCGGGGACGTCCAGGGCCGCGGCGACGACCGGCACCGCCAGGCGCGCGGCCAGCAGCACGCCGGTGATCTCCGCCGCGGCGACGGCCTCCGGGCCGCCCACCGTGGTCAGCACGACGCCGTCGGCGGCGGTGGTGATGGCGAACAGCCGGGCGCGGTCGGCGCGGGCCAGGCCGGCCTCGGAGAGCCGGACGTGCACGGCCTCGGCGAGCAGCGGGTGCGGGCCGAGCACCTCGGTCAGCGGGGATCCGGCCTGCTCGGCGAGGTGCTGCAGCTCCGTCAGGGCGGAGTGCGGGCCGGCCAGCAGTGGCATCAGCAGCGGGGCGGGCAGCCCGGCCTCGGCGGCGGCCTGCAGCAGCTCGGCCACGCTGGGCCGGCCGGCTTCCGCGTCGCTCTCCCCGCCGTCGGCCGGCGCCGGCCCGGTCGGCGTGAGCCAACCCGCGGTCACCTCGATGCCGAGGTGCTCGCCGCGCACCACGGAGAGCAGTTCGTCCACCACTGCCACCGCCTCGGGCGTGGCCTCACCCGGAACCACGAGTACCAGCGTCGGTGCGCCGGCCGGAACCTCGGGCCGCTCGGGCCGACGGTGGCGCCCCCGCGCACGGGAGCCTGGCGTGCGGACGGGCAGAGAAGAGCCCGGGATGGCAGCAGTGCTCATGGACGGAGATCGTAGGACATCGCCGCGAGCACTCCGCAGCCGGCTGCCCAAGGTGACGGATTGTGAGGAGGTCACTGCGGAGTTGATCTTTCGGTCCCGCTGCAACGGTTGGCCTCCCTCCCCGCGTCGTTCTGCTCGGACCACTGCCGGTCACCGCCCGCTGGGCGGAAGATTGGCATATGTCCACTTATGTCTCACCAGTCACACCCGTCAGCGTGGTAATCGTTACGACATGTACACGCCCGTGCACGAGCAAACTCACATGCCGATGCACGTGCACTGGCGTTATCATCACGACAAGTGAGGCATCTGCCCTGCCCGTACGAGCCGGAGGCGGCCGGCGGCCGGAACGGTCGGGCGCCGAGTCAGTACGAGTACTCCAGGGTTTGGGAGATTTCTATGCATCACCTGTACAACGGCATGGCGGCTGCGGACCTCGACGGCGTGGTCTGGCAGAAGAGCCAGTACAGCAACTCGAAGGGGAACTGCGTGGAGCTGGCCGCCCTCCCGGGCGGTGGAGTGGCGATGCGCAACTCGCGGTTCCCGGACGGCCCAGCCCTCATCTACACCAGGGACGAGATAGCGGCCCTGCTGCTCGGGGTGAAGGACGGGGAGTTCGATCACCTGGTGAGCTGACCGGCCCGACCCGGGCAGCGCCGTCGTGGGAGTTCGCGCCGCGGCGGCGTTCGGCGTCTTCGGGCGGGCGTTCGGCGCTTCCGGGTGGGGAGGTCCCGGATGGTGCGGGTGGATGTGACGGAACGCCGCGCGGCCGCGCGGCGTTCGGTGGTCGCGGTCAGGCGGAGCGGCGGTGGCGCCCCAGCGTGACCGGCTCGCTCGGTCGGACCGGTCCGGTGAGGGTGGGCAGCTCGGCCTCGAACAGCGCCCAGACCACCTTCCCGGCCCCCGCCAGCGGGTGCCAGCCCCAGGAGCGGCTGAAGGAGTCCACCAGGTGCAGTCCCCGCCCCGACTCGGCCACGAAGTCGGCCTCCCGGGTCACCGGGCCGTCGCTGCTCGGGTCGCTGACGGCGCAGACCAGGTTGGGGGCGCGGTGCACCAGGCTTATTCGGATCGGCAGCCGGTCGTCCAGGTTCCGCCCGGGCCCGAGTTGCGTCGGGAACACCGGTCGGCCCGGGCAGCCGGTCGAACCGGCCGCGCCGGCAACGGCGTCCGCCGGGGTCGGCGCCCCGATCGCGTGCCGCAGCGCGTTGGTCACCAACTCCGAGGCCACCAGGGCGACATCGTCGAAGAGGTCGTCGAGTCCCCAGCGCAGCAAGGTGGTTCGGACGAAGTCGCGGGCGGTTCTGACCGCCTCGTAGCGGGGGGCGAGCGTGCATGTCACAACGTCAGGATCGACGGCCAGGGCCGCACCGGTGCCCATGAAGAGCTCCTCCCATAAGGGGGCGGACACGGCTGGACCCGGCGGGGTCATGCCGGTCACCTCCGACTCGCTCGGCCGCTTCGCCGCCGTGACCGGCCCGCACTCGTCCGCACACCCCCGGCCGGACGCGTCGTACGCGGCCCTGCTGAGGTGCGGAGTCGCGCGTGGGTCGACGGCGAAGCCCGCGGGACTGCCAAGGGGGTGTGCAACTGCACGTGCACCATCGTGCTCTGCGCTTACGGCAGATGCAAGAGTGGATTCACGTGCAGTCGCACTATTGGCATATGCAGGAGCCGGATGCACGTGCATCTGGCCGTGCCGATGGGTGTGCCGATGACGGTGCCGATGCAGAATTGATAGATCCGTCTGCCACTACCGGCACTGTCAGCGCCCAGTTGATGGCAGACTGTGCGCTGTTTTCCCGAGGCGGAGGTTCCCACGGCATGACCACAGTTCAGCCCGGCGGCGGCTCGATGGTGCGCCGGATCCTCCTGGGCTCCCAGCTGCGCCGGCTGCGCGAGAGCCGCAACATCACCCGTGAGGACGCCGGGTACGCGATCCGCGCCTCGGAGTCCAAGATCAGCCGGATGGAACTCGGCCGGGTCAGCTTCAAGGAGCGCGACGTCGCCGACCTGCTCAGCCTCTACGGCGTGGAGGACGGCGGCGAGCGCGAGGCGCTGCTCGGCCTGGTCCGCGAGGCCAACAAGTCCGGCTGGTGGCACAGCTTCAACGACGTGCTGCCGAACTGGTTCCAGACCTACGTGGGCCTGGAGGAGGCGGCGGCGCTGATCCGCACCTACGAGGTCCAGTTCATCCCCGGTCTGCTGCAGTCGGAGGACTACGCGCGGGCGGTTTTCGGCCAGAGTCGCCCGGTGCTCGGCGACGAGGAGATCGAGCGCCTGGTCGGCCTGCGGTTGCGCCGACAGAAGCTGCTGGCCGCCGGTCAGAGCCCGCGGCTGTGGGCGGTGATCGACGAGGCGGCGCTGCGCCGGCCGGCCGGTCGGCGGACCGAAGGTGATGCGCGGTCAGATCCAGTACCTGATCGATGTCGCCGAGCAGCCCAACGTGGTGATCCAGGTGATGCCGTTCCGGTTCGGCGCGCACGCGGGGGAGAGCGGGGCGTTCAGCATCCTGCGCTTCCCCGAGCAGGACCTGGCGGACGTGGTCTACCTGGAGCAGCTCACCAGTGCGCTCTACCTCGACAAGCGCGACGACGTGGACGCCTACGTCCAGGTGATGGAACGGCTCTGCGTGGACAGCCTCACCCCGGAGCGGACGGTCGAACTGCTGACCTCGATCCTCGCCGAGAGCTGAACGCCGAGGCCGAGCAGGGCACTCAGCGTTCGGTGGCCGGCGCGGGCACGGTGGGCCGGGCCGGTGCGTCCCGCTCCGGCGGGTTGCCCAGCTCCCAGTCCAGCCCGTAGCGGGCGAACAGGTCGGCCCGGATCGGCGACAGCGGGGTCCGCGCCCCCGGTAGCAGCAGGCCTATGCAGCCGCCCATCAGCGCGCTGCGCAGCACCGCGTGCTCGGCCGCGGGATCGGCCGCGCCCCACCCCGCCAGGACCTCCCGCAGGATCGCGCCCAGCTGCCGCTGCTCCGGGTCGTGGACGAAGGTGCCGCCGTCCGGATCCAGGATCAGCGCGAGGTGCGAGCGCATCACCCGCGGGTGGTCCAGCGCCAGCTTGAGCACGGCGTCGATGACGCAGGCCAGCCGCTGCCGTGGCGCGGCGTCCGGGCCGAGCCGGTCGAGCGCGGCGGCCAGCTCCAGGTGCATCAGCCGGTGGGTGGCCGACTGCATCAGAAGTCTTTTGCCGTCGAAGTAATAGGACACCAGGCCGCGGGCGAGGCCGGCCCGTTCCGCGATGTCCGCGAGCGTGGTGCTCGCGTATCCGTGCTGGTCGACGAGTTCGACGGTGGCGTGCATCAGTCGGCGCCGGGACCGCAGGCGCATCTCCTCGTTGACCGAATCCCCGCGGGGTGCCATCGTGTCTGCTCCGTACGTTGGTTGGCTATCGGTCAATATACTGCTGACCGGAGCCCCGACGGCGTACGTCCGAGAATGGGCGTCGGCCCGGTACGGGGGCCGGCGTCGGTCTCACCAGGACGGGGGACTGGTGAGACCGACGCCCACCGGGTGGCGAGTTCTCGCCTGCCCGGTGGGCGTCGGTGAGGGACCTGCCCGAGCCGGCTCAGACCCGCTCGGCCCCGAGCGCGGCGTCCACGGGCTCGGCGGCCCGGCGGTAGTCGTAGTCCGGCACCGGGTGCGCGGCGGCCGCCCGTCGGCGGTCCAGCAGTGCGCCGCCGGCGGTGATCAGCAGGCCGACCAGCGCGACCCCGGCGACCAGCAGCAGCGCCGGACGGTAGCCGGCCAGCTGGGCCTGCGCGGAGGTGCCGCCGTGGCTGCCCGCGGTGATCACCGCGGTGACCGCGGCCAGTCCCAGTGCGCCGCCCACCTGCATGGCCGTGTTGACCAGGCCGGAGGCCAGCCCCTGCTCGTCGTCGGCCACCCCGTCGGTGGCGGCGATGTTGGCGGAGGGGAAGGCGAGCGCGAAACCGATCCCGAGCAGCACCGTGGTCGGCACGACCAGGCCGAACATGCTGCCGTGCGTGTCCAGCCGCAGGAAGAGCAGGTAGCCGGCGAGCAGCGCCAGGACGCCGAGCGGGAGCAGCCGGCCGGTGCCGAAGCGGTCCACGATGGCGCCCATCCTGGTCGAGGAGAGCGCGACCAGCGCGCCGGCCGGCAGGAATCCGAGCGCCATCGACAGCGCCGACCAGCCGAGCAGTCGCTGCAGGTAGAGGGTGGCGAGGAACTGGAAGCCCGCGTAGCTGCCGAACAGCGTGAGCGCGGCCAGGTTGGCCCGGGCGACCGCGCCGTTGCGGAAGATCCCCAGCCGGACCAGCGGGTGCGCGGCGCGCAGCTCGATCCGCAGGAAGAGCGCGCCCAGCACGACCACCGCGAGCAGTGAGCCGATCGTCCGCGCGCTGGCCCAGCCGACGCTCTGCGCCTCGGTCACGGTGAAGACCAGCAGCAGCAGGGCGCCGGTGCCGATCACCGCGCCGGCCAGGTCGTATCCACCCTGGCCGCGTTCCGACTCGGTCGGGCGGGGGAGCAGCCGGATCGCGAAGACCAGCGCGACCAGCGCGACCGGGACCGGCATCAGGAAGGTCCACCGCCAGCCGACCGAGGTGAGCAGGCCGCTCAGCACCAACCCGAGCGAGAAGCCGCTGGCGCCGCAGGTGGTGTAGATCGACAGCGCCCGGTTGCGGGCCGGGCCCTCGGCGAAGGTGGTGGTGATGATGGAGAGGCCGGCCGGCGCGGTGAAGGCCGCGCTGACGCCCTTGAGGAAGCGGACGGCGATCAACAGCCCGCCGTCGTCCACCACCCCGCCGAGCAGCGAGGCGACGGCGAAGACGGCCAGCGCGACCAGGAAGACCCGGCGGCGGCCGAGCAGATCGGCGGCCCTGCCGCCGAGCAGCAGCAGCCCGCCGTAGCCCAGGACGTAGCCGCTGACCACCCACTGCAGGGTGGAGGTGGAGAGCTTCAGGCTGCTGCCGATGGAGGGCAGCGCGACGCCGACCATCGAGGTGTCGAGGGCGTCCAGGAACAGCGCGGCACAGAGGACGATCAGGGCTCCCCAGAGCCGCGGGGTCCAGCGGTCGGAATCAGATGGTGCGTCAGTCATTCTCCCTGGTCCGGTGGTTGGGCCGACGGTCGGTCCGGTGGTGCGGGCTGTGGTCATGCGGAGCAGACTACATGCACACGCATCCAATGCAAGCGAATATATTCTGCTTGCATTTAGTTCACGTGCATGTGTTACCGTGCGAGGGTGTCTTCACCTGACTCGGCCGAGTCGGCCGCCCTGGTCACCGAGTGGCGTGTGCTGCTGGCCCGACACGCGGCGACGACCTGTGCCCTCGATCGCGAGCTGGGGGAGCGGCACGGGCTCGGCATGAGCGACTTCGAGGTGCTGGAGCGGTTGGCCGAGGCGCCGGCGGAGGTCGGCGCCAAGCTGCGCGTGCAGGAGCTCGCCGACAAGGTGCACCTGAGCCAGAGCGCGCTCTCCCGGCTGGTCGGCCGGCTGGAGAAGGCCGGGCTGATCGAGCGGGTGATGTGCGACCTCGACCGGCGCGGCGTCTACGTCTCGCTCTCGCCGCTCGGCCGGGACCGCTACGAGGCTGCCCGCCCGCTCCAACGCGAGGTGCTGGCCAGGATGTTGACGCCAAGTCAGGTCGAGGAGAGCGGCTGCGGGTGAACCGCCGGCTCAGCGCAGCGCGGTGAGCCCCGGTGCTACGGCCAGCGCCAGCACGGCGGCCGGCGCCGCCAGCGCGACCGCCGTCAGCCCCAACCGGTCCGGTACCGACAGCCGCGGCTCGCCGGCCAGCAGCCGATCCACCCGCCGTGGCGCCTGGGCCAGTTGGCCCGGTGCCGGGCAGGTCCCGAACACCCCGCGTCCGGCGTTGAGTTCGACCATCGCGGTGGCGGTGGTGAACCGTCCGTGCCGGCGCGCCGCGCGGTCGTCCGCGGCCAGCTCCACCAACTCGCCCACCTGGTCCCGGAACGCGCTGAACACCCCGACCCCGGGGAACCCGGCCGCCAGCGCCTCCGCGCAACTGGCCAGCCAGTGGTGCCGGGCCCGGACGTGGCCGCGCTCGTGGCTCAGCACCGCGGCCAACTCCCGGTCGGTGAGCCGGTGCAGCGCTCCGGTGGTGACCACCAGCCGGGCCCCGGCGCCCGGCAGTGACCAGGCCTCCGGCCGGACGTCTTCCAGCACGACCAACCGCTCACGCTGCCCGGGGAGTTGACCGATCCCGGCGGGGAGCTCCGGTGCCCGGTGCGAGAGTTCGGCGTGCCGGTGGTCGCGCTCCGCCCGGGCCGTGCGCAGCTCCCGGGCCAGCGACAGCGCGGTCCGCAGCCCGCCCAGTGCCAGCAGTGCCGTGCAGAACCGACCCCAACCCTCCGCGTCGGCCAGCCCGTAGGCCGCCTCGACCCCGTGCGGCGCGCCGGTGAAGAGCAGCGCGCGCACCTGGGGCAGCGCGGCCGACAGCGCCAGCAGCAGGCTCAGCACGCAGCACAGCAGCACCGCGGCCACCAGGCACTGCCACACGCACAGGGCCAGCACCGGCTCGCGGCGGGCCCAGTTGGCCCGGACCAGCAGGGCCGGTCCGGCGGTGGAGAACAGCACACCGAGCAGCAGCAGGCCGAGCAGGGCCGTCATGGCAGGGGCTCCCCCGGGGAGAACGCGACAGTACGCCGTGGCTCAATCTAGGTGCTCCCAGCGCGCCGAGGAACACCCCGTCCGGCGCAGTGACCAACGCCACGCGCCCCCGCGGCACGGGTCGTCGGCGGGTCGGCGAGCCGGCTGTCAGAGGGTCAGCAGCATCGCGAACATGCCGACGCCCATGGCGAGTCGGCAGGCCTGAGGGAGGGCCGCGGCGGTCAGCAGCGATCCCGGCCGGGGGCCGCCCGGGGCCGGAGCGGCGGCGGCCGGATGACCAGTCGCGGTGAGCAGCCGGCTGCCGGTCCAGAGCGCGAAGCAGCCGAAGTAGAGCAGCAGCAGGCCGGTCAGCGGCGGCACGCCCACCGGCATCACCATGCCGGACTCCGCCGGGTGCGGGCTCCGGCCCATCGCCAGCGCCATGTAGCCCATCGCCAGCGCGCCGACCGCGTGGTGCAGCCGGTGCGCCCGCAGCCCGGGCGATCCCGGCCGGCCCGCGGCGGCCACCAGGAAGACCGCGCCGAGCAGGCCGAACAGCCCGCCCCAGAGCGGCGCCGGCAGCCGGTCACCGCCCAGCACCATGGCCGCCATGCCGAGCGCCATCACGGCCTCGGCCGCGTCCGACTCGCGGCTCGCCCGGTGCCTGCCCGCGGCGCCGGCGCGCAGCCGGGCCAGGCAGAAGGCGCCGGTGGTGGCGGCCAGCAGGACCAGCAGCCAGCTGAGGACGGCTGGACCGGGCATCGGTCCCCCTGTTCACCGGGCGAATGGGGCTACCGACCACGATCACCGGTCACCCGCCGGGCAGCTAGGGCGCGCACCGGGGCGCATGGGAGTGCACCGTTCTGTATAGCGGGTCACGCGCGCCCAGGGCGCCGCCGTCCGGTCGGGCGCCCCACGGTGTGCAGGTTCTCTCATCGGCCCCCCCTTGAACAGGAGAACCTTTCGTCCTTATCGTGTCCTTGACTCAATACCTCCTGTCGAAGTAGGTCTCCCATGCAGAATCTTTCGCCGAGGCTCGCTGCGGCGGCCGATCTTCCCTCCGACTCCCTGGCCGACCACCCGGCGTGGCTGCGGCTGAAGCAGGCCGTCGAGGCGCTCCGCCCGCTGCAGTCCAAGGACGGCTCGATCGACCTGGCCGCCATCGACCGGCAGACCGTCGACCCGCTGCTGGACACGGTTCTCGCCTCGATCGCGGAACTCGCGCCGCTCTTCCCGCACGACGCGGCCTACCTCGACGCCGTCCAGGCCGACCTGCGCAAGTGGGCCGAGACCGGTTACCGGGAGCCCGACTTCCTCGACTCGCTGTTGGCCTTCCAGCCGGCCGCCGAGCGCGTCGACGGGCTGGCCCACCTGGTGGTCTTCCCGATGTACACGCAGAACGGCAACCCGGACCGCAACCTGGAGGCCGTGCTGCTCAACGTGGTCTGGCCGGAGTGGCTGGCCGAGCTGGAGCGGACCCGTTTCGACAACCCGATGTTCGTGCCGATCACCTTCACGGACTTCACCGCCGGCTACGACACCAACTCCGCGGTGCTCTTCCCGGAGACCGTCGCGGTCCGCCAGGCGCCCGAGCGCTTCACCTGGGGCGGCATCTTCTGCGACCGCGAGGCCGCCCGGTTCCGCGCGGTCTCCGGCGCCGCCGTCGAGCTGCTCGGCCTGGAGATCCCGGCCGACGCCGCCGCGCTGATCACCGACCAGCAGCGGGCCCAGCAGACCTTCGTGCTCTGGGACCTGGTGCACGACCGCACCCACAGCCACGGTGACCTGCCGTTCGACCCCTTCATGATCAAGCAGCGCAGCCCGTTCTGGATGTACGGCCTCGAGGAGCTGCGCTGCGACCTGACCGCCTTCAAGGAGGCCGTCCGGCTGGAGGCCGAGGGCTACGAGCAGGGCCGCGACGTGCAGTACGCGATCCTCTTCGACCGGATGTTCCGCTTCCCGGTCACCGGCGGCCGGGTCCGCAACTACGACGGGCTGGGCGGTCAGCTGCTCTTCGCCTACCTGCACCAGCACGACGCGCTGCGCTGGCGCGACAACAAGCTCAGCATCGACTGGACGCGGGTCGCCGAGGTGACCAACGCGCTCTGCGGCGAGATCGAGGACCTCTACCGGGCCGGCATCGACCGCCCGAAGACCGCGCACTGGATCGCCGCCTACCAGCTGGTCTCCCGCTACCTCACCCCGCACCCGGCGTCCACCTGGGCCAAGGGCCCGGAGGCCCTGCCGCTGGACGTCACCGAACCGAAGGCGCTGAACAAGGCGCTCTGCGACGTGGTGCTGCCCGACGAGTTCCCGCTCAGCATGTTCTTCGAGGCCCTCTCGAAGAAGCTCGGCGGCGTCATCGCGGCCACCACCGGCATCACGGGCGCCGGCCTGCAGGAGGCCGCGGCATGAGCGACCTCACCGGCAAGGTCGTCGCGGTGGCCGGTGCCACCGGTCCGGCCGGGCGCGCCACGCTGCGCCGCCTGGCCGCGGCCGGCGCCACCGTCGTCGCGGCCGGCAGCGACCCGCAGCGGCTGGACGCGGCCACCGACGCGGTACGGGCCACCGTCCCCGGCGCCCGGATCAGCGGCCAGGTGATCGACCTGCTCGACCCGCAGGAGGTGCACGACTGGGCCGACCACCTGGAGTCCGAGCACGGCCGGGTCGACGGCGTGTTCCACCTGGTCGGCGGCTGGCGCGGGAGCAAGACCTTCCACGACAGCCGGATCGACGACTGGGACTGGCTGCACGACCGGGTGGTCCGCACCCTGCAGCACACCTCGCTGGCCTTCCAGCCCGCGCTGCTGCGCAGCGAGGCCGGCCGGTACGCGATGATCTCGGCCACCGCGGCGCACAAGCCCACCGCGGGTGGCGCCGCCTACGCCGCGGCCAAGGCCGCCAGCGAGGCCTGGACGCTCTCGATGGCGCACTCCTTCGTCAAGCAGACGACCGCCGAGGACGGCGCGCCCACCGCGGCGGCTGTCATCCTGGTCATCAAGGCGCTGGTCACGCCCGAGATGCGCGCCGAGCGCCCGGACGCGGCCTTCGCCGGATTCACCGACACCGCGGACCTCGCGGACTCCCTGGCGGGTCTCTGGGAGCGATCCGCCGCCGAACTGAACGGACAGCACCTGTGGCTGACAGCCCGATGAGCACCACCTCCGGCACGGACGCCGTGCGGCGGCACGACCCCGCCGTACGGGGGTTCGCCAGCGACAACTACGCCGGCGTCCACCCGGAGATCCTCGCCGCGATAGCCCTGGCCAACGGCGGGCACCAGATCGCGTACGGCGAGGACCAGTACACCGAGCACCTGCAGAGCGTCTTCCAGCGGCACTTCGGCGAGCAGGCCGAGGCGTACCCCGTCTTCAACGGCACCGGCGCCAACGTGGTCGCGCTGCAGTCGCTGCTGCCGCGCTGGGGCGCGGTGATCGCGGCCGAGAGCGCGCACATCAACGTGGACGAGTGCGGGGCCCCGGAGAAGATCGCCGGGATCAAGCTGCTCACCGTGCCGACCCCGGACGGCAAGCTCACCCCCGAGCTGATCGACCAGCAGGCCTGGGGCTGGGGTGACGAGCACCGGGCCCAGCCACTGGCCGTCTCGATCACCCAGAGCACCGAGCTGGGCACCCTCTACACGGTGGAGGAGGTCCGGGCGATCTGCGAGCACGCGCACGAGCGCGGCATGCTCGTGCACATGGACGGCTCGCGGCTGGCCAACGCGGCGGCCTCGCTCGACCGTCCGTTCCGGGAGTTCACCACCGATGCCGGGGTGGACGTGCTCTCCTTCGGCGGCACCAAGAACGGCCTGCTCTTCGGCGAGGTCGTGGTGGTGCTCAACCCGGAGAAGGTCCGGAACATCAAGTACCTGCGCAAGATGTCGATGCAGCTCGCTTCGAAGATGCGTTTCGCCTCGGTGCAGTTCGAGGCGCTGCTCAGCGGGGACCTCTGGCTGCGCAACGCCGGCCACGCCAACGCCATGGCGAAGCGGCTGGAGGGGGCGGTCCAGCGGATCGACGGCGTGACCGTGGTCCGCCCGGTGCAGGCCAACGCCGTCTTCGCGGTGCTCCCGCGCGAGGTCAGCGAGCGGTTGCAGAAGCGCTACCGCTTCTACTTCTGGAACGAGCACACGGGCGAGGTGCGCTGGATGTCGGCCTTCGACACCACGGAGGCCGACATCGACGCCTTCGCGGCCGCCATTGCGGAGGAGATGGGCCGGTAGGTCCGAACGCTTCGCTGGTCTCCTCGAACCGGTCCCGGGCGACTGCCCGGGGCCGGTTTGACTTCGTTGATCGATCTCCGTAACGTTCTCCGGGTTGCCCCGGCCGCCTGGTGGTGGTGGGAGAGCGACAACCCCCCCGATTGTGCGATGAGCATTCGGTTTCCGCATGTCCTTTTCGAAGGAAAGTGCGGTGCGGAAACTCTGGTAGAGTCGGGGCAGCGGAAAGCCGGAAGGCCGGAAGCGAAATTGCGGGAAGTGAGTCGGGAAAGAGCCGCGGGAAACAGTGCGGATCGGGTCTGATAAGCTGAATGCAGAACGAACGAAACGCCCGGAGGGCCTGCGA
>NZ_JBVHLF010000053.1:0-54914 GCF_055559155.1 Kitasatospora sp. NPDC024654 | reverse complement strand
GACCAACGACCACCCTGGACCACACCCGCCGCAACCGGCAACGCGGCCCACTCCACCCGGAACAGCGACTCGTGATGAGCACCGCGAGCAGCACCGCGCAACTGGTCGGCGGCGACCGGGCGCAGCACCAGTGACTCCACGGTGGCCACCGGCTCGCCGGTGGCGTCGGCGAGCGCGAGGGCGACCGCGTCCGTGCCCTGCGGGGTGATCCGCACGCGCAGCTCGCCCGCCCCGGTGGCGTGCAGGGTGACGCCGCTCCAGGCGAACGGCAGCCGGCCGCCCTCGGCGCCGCTCCCCTGGAGGAAGGTGCCGTGCAGCGCGGCGTCGAGCAGCGCGGGGTGCAGCCCGAACAGGCTCCCGTCCGGCTCGGTGCCCTCGGGCAGCCGGACCTCGACGAAGATCTCCTCACCGCGCTGCCAGGCGGCGGTCAGGCCCTGGAAGGCGGGCCCGTAGGCGAATCCGCCGACCGCCAGGCGCTCGTAGAAGCCGGTGGTCTCCAGCGGCACCGCGTCAGCCGGCGGCCAGGCGGCCAGCTCACCGGCACCGGCCGGCTCACCGGCCCGGCCGGTGCCCAGCGCGCCGTCGGCGTGCTTGGTCCACGGCTCGTCGGCCTCCGCGTCCTCGGGACGGGAGTGGAGGGAGAGCGCCCGGCGGCCCGACTCGTCGGCCGCGCCCAGCCAGAGCTGGAGCTGGAGCGCGCCGCTCTGCGGCAGCACCAGTGGCGCCAGCAGGGTCAGCTCCTCCAGCCGGTCGCAGCCCGCCTGGTCGCCCGCGCGGACCGCGAGCTCGACGAAGGCGGTGCCCGGCAGCAGGACGGTCCCGGAGACCGCGTGATCGGCCAGCCAGGGGTGGGTGTCCAGGGCGAGCCGGCCGGTGAACAGGAAGCCGTCCGACTCGGCCAGCGGGGCGGCGGCGCCGAGCAGCGGGTGCTCGGGGGTCACCAGCCCGGCCGAGGCGACGTCGGCGGCCCACAGCGCCGGTGCCTCCAGCCAGTAGCGCTCGCGCTGGAAGGCGTAGGTCGGCAGGTCGACCCGGCGGGCGCCGGTGCCGGCGAAGAGCGCCGGCCAGTCGAGCTCGATGCCGCGCACGTGCAGCTGGGCGAGCGCCGTGGTGAACGTCCGCGCCTCAGCACGGTCGCGGCGCAGCACGGGCGTGAACACCGCGTCCTCGGTCACGCACTCCTGGCCGAGCGCGGCGAGGGTGCCGTCCGGGCCCAACTCCAGGAAGGTGCGGACGCCTTCGCCCTCCAGGGCCTCGATCGCGTCCGCGAAGCGGACGGCCCCGCGGACGTGGCGCACCCAGTACTCGGGCGAGGTCGGATCGGCGGACCGGTCGAGGGTGGAGACGATCGGGAGCTGTGGGGCGTGGTAGGTCAACTGCTCGGCCACCGTGCGGAACTCGTCCAGCATCGGGTCCATCAGCGGCGAGTGGAACGCGTGGCTGACCGTCAGGCGCTTGGTCTTGCGCCCCCCGGCCGCCAGCTGCTCCGCGACCTCGACGACGGCCCGCTCGGCACCCGAAAGCACCACGGACGCCGGCCCGTTGACCGCGGCGATGCCCAACTCGTGCTCACGGCCCGCAAGGAGCGGCAGCACCTCGTCCTCGGCGGCCTGCACGGCCACCATCGCGCCACCGGCGGGCAGCGCCTGCATCAGGCGACCGCGCGCGGCGACCAGCCTGGCCGCGTCGGCGAGCGACAGCACGCCCGCGACGTGCGCGGCGGCCAGCTCGCCGATCGAGTGCCCGGCCAGGAAGTCCGGGCGGACACCCCAGGACTCGACCAGGCGGAAGAGCGCCACCTCGAGCGCGAACAGCGCCGGCTGGGTGTGGGCGGTCTGGTCGATCAGCTCGGCGGCGTCCTCGAGCGGCGTCTCCAGGTGCTGGTCCAACTCGGCGCGGACCGCGTCGTAGGCGGCGGCGAACACCGGGTACGCGCCGTACAGTTCGCCCCCCATCCCGGCCCGCTGGCTGCCCTGTCCCGCGAACAGGAACGCCGTCCGCGGCGCGCTGCCGGCGGTGCCCTCGACCAGGTTGCCGGCCGACTCACCGGCGGCCAGGGCCGCCAGGCCGCGCAGCAGCTCCTCGCGACCGCCGCCGACCACCGCGGCGCGCTGCTCCAGGCCGCCGCGCGTGACGGCCAGCGAGAAGGCGACGTCGACCGGGTGCACCGCGGGGTCGGCGGCCAACCGCTCGTGCAGCTTGCGCGCCTGGCCTCGCAACGCCTCGCGGGTCTTCGCGGAGAGCACCCAGGGCAGCGCGGCCGGGGCGACCGGCTCGGCCTGGGCGACCGGCTCGGGCACCTGCTCGATGATGGCGTGCGCGTTGGTGCCGCTGACACCGAAGGACGAGACGCCGGCGCGGCGCGGCTCGCCCGTCTCCGGCCACGGCCGGGCCTGGGTCAGCAGCTCCACGGCGCCCCCTTCCCAGTCCACGTGCGGGGTCGGCTCGGTGACGTGCAGCGTCCGGGGCAGCACGCCGTGCCGCATCGCCATGACCATCTTGATGATTCCGGCGGCGCCGGCGGCGGCCTGGGTGTGGCCCAGGTTCGACTTGATCGAGCCGAGCCAGAGCGGCCGTTCGGCGCTGTGCTCCTGGCCGTAGGTGGCGAGCAGCGCCTGCGCCTCGATCGGGTCGCCCAGCGAGGTGCCCGTGCCGTGCGCCTCGACCGCGTCGACCTGGGCCGCCGTCAGCCCGGCGTTCGCCAGCGCCTGGCGGATCACCCGCTGCTGGCTGGGCCCGTTCGGCGCCGTCAGACCGTTGCTCGCACCGTCCTGGTTGACGGCCGTGCCCCGGACGATCGCCAGCACCGGGTGCCCGTTGCGCTGGGCGTCACTGAGCCGCTCGACCAGCAGCATGCCCACACCCTCGGCCCAGCTGGTCCCGTCCGCGTCGGCGGAGAAGGACTTGCAGCGACCGCTGGAGGACAGGCCGCCCTGGCGGGCGAAGTCGACGAAGGTGTCGGGCGTGGCCATCACCGTCACGCCACCGGCCAGCGCCAGCGAGCACTCGCCGCTGCGCAGCGCCTGGGCGGCCAGGTGCAGCGCGACCAGCGAGGACGAGCAGGCGGTGTCCACGGTGACCGCCGGGCCCTCCAGCCCGAAGGTGTAGGAGACCCGACCCGAGGCGACGCTGCCGGCGCCACCGGTACCGAGGTAGCCGGCGACCTCCTCGGGGACGGCGGGCAGCCGGGTGACGTAGTCGTGGTACATCACGCCCGCGAAGACGCCCGTTCGGCTGCCCTTGACCGAGGTCGGGTCGATGCCCGCCCGTTCGAAGGCCTCCCAGGACGCCTCCAGCAGCAACCGCTGCTGCGGGTCCATCGCCAGCGCCTCGCGCGGGTTGATGCCGAAGAAGGTCGGGTCGAAGGCGCTGGCGTCGTGCAGGAAGCCGCCCTCCAGCGCCGCGGCGGCCTGCTCGGTGTCTGCGCTGTGCAGCGCGTCCACCAGCCAGCCGCGGTCGGTGGGGAAGCCGGAGATGCCGTCGCGGCCGCTGGTGACCAGCTGCCACAGCTCCTCGGGCGTGGTCACCCCGCCCGGGTAGCGGCAGGCCATGCCGATGATCGCGATCGGCTCCTCGGAGGCGCCCGCGGTGGCGCGCGGGCCGGCCGGGGCGGCCGCGGTCCGGCTGGAGCCGTGGAGTTCAGCGCTCAGCTGGTCGGCGAGGGCGGCCGGGTTCGGGTAGTCGAAGACCAGGGTGGTCGGCAGCCGAAGTCCGGTCGCGGTGGTCAGGCGGTTGCGCAGCTCGACGGCGGTCAACGAGTCGAAGCCGAGCTCCTTGAAGGCGAGGTTCGGCTCGATGGCGTCGGAACCGGTGTGGCCGAGCACGGCGGCCACCTGGCCGGTGACCAGGCTCAACAGTGCCTTGCTCCGCTCGGCCGCCGGCAGCGCGGCCAACTGCTGGCCGAAGGAGTCGGTGGCCTGTTCGACCTGGGCGGCGCGCCGGGCCGACGCCCGGACCAGGCCGCGCAGCAGGGCGGGCAGCGCCGAGGTCACGGGCTGGGCCCGCAGCCCGGCCAGGTCCAGGCGCATCGGGACGTAGGTCGCGCCGCCCAGCGCGGCGGCGGTGTCGAGCAGGGACAGGCCCTCCTCGCTGGAGAGCGCGCCGACCCCCCCACGGGCCATCCGCTGGAGGTCGGCCTCCTCCAACGTGCCGGTCATGCCGCTGCGTTCGGCCCACAGGCCCCAGGCCAGCGCGGTGGCCGGCAGCCCGGACGCCTGGCGGTGGTGCGCGAGGGCGTCCAGGAACGCGTTGGCGGCGGCGTAGTTGGCCTGGCCGGGTCCGCCGAGGGTGGCCGCCGCCGCCGAGAAGAGCACGAAGGCGGTCAGTTTCTGACCCTTCGTCAGTTCGTGCAGGTGCCAGGCCGCGTCGACCTTGGGGCGCAGCACGGGAGCCAGCCGCTCGGGGGTGAGCGCGGAGACGATGCCGTCGTCCAGCACGCCCGCGGTGTGCACCACGGCACTCAGCGGGTGCTCCAGCGAGCCGAGCAGCTCGGCCAGCGCGTCGCGGTCGGCGACGTCGCAGGCCGCCAGCGTCACCTCGGCGCCCGACTCGGTCAGCTCGGCGACGAGTTCGGCCGCACCGACGGCTTCCGCACCGCGCCGGGAGACCAGCAGCAGGCGCCGCACGCCGTGCCCGGCGACCAGGTGGCGGGCGACCAGCGCGCCCAGGGTGCCGGTCGCACCGGTGACCAGCACGGTGCCGTCCGGGCCCACGTCGAGGCCCTGCGAGACGTCGGCGGCAGCGGTGACCCGGGCCAGCCGGGGCACCCGGAGGCCGCCCGCGCGCAGCGCGAGCTGGGGCTCCTCGGCGGCGAGGGCGGCGGGCAGCGCCCGCAGCGAGGCCTCGTCGGTGTCGAGGTCGAGCAGGACCAGCCGGCCCGGGTTCTCGGTCTGGGCCGAGCGGACCAGGCCCCAGACGGTGGCGGCGGCCAGGTCGGTGATCGCCTCGCCGGGGGTGACGGCCAGCGCGCCGCGGGTGGCCAGCACCAGGCGGGCGTGGGCGAACTCGTCGGCGGCCAGCCACTCCTGGACCAGGGCGAGGGCGCGACGAGCCGTCGCGTGCGCGGCCTGCGGCAGCTCGCCCGGCTCGGCCGCGACGACCGTCAGCACGGTGTCGGGCAGCGCCGCGCCGGACGCGACGGCGGTGGCCAGCGCGGGCAGGTCGGCGTAGCCGGGCAGGTCGAGGCCGAGCCGCTCCGCGCCGAGCAGCGCCCACCCCGCGGTGTCGGCGGTGCCGGGGGCGGCGGGCTGCCACTCCACGGTGAAGAGCGACTCGTGGTGGGCGCTGCGGGCGGCGTGCACCTGGGCGGCCGAGACCGGTCGCAGCAGCAGGGAGTCGACCCGGGCGACCGGGGCGCCGGTGCCGTCGGCGACGGTGACCGAGACGCAGTCCGCTCCGGCCGGGGAGAGCCGTACCCGCAGGGTGTCGGCGCCTGAGGCGTGCAGGGTGACACCGCTCCAGGCGAACGGGAGCCGCCCGGACTCGCTGGGGCTCAGCAGCGTGCCCATGCCGACGCCGTGCAGGGCGGCGTCGAGCAGGGCGGGGTGCAGGCCGAACAGGCGGGCATCGGCCCTGGCCTGCTCGGGCAGCCGGACGTCGGCGAAGATCTCGTCGCCCGACTGCCACGCGGCGCGCAGGCCCTGGAAGACCGGACCGTAGCCGAAACCGGCCTCCGCCAGGTACTCGTAGAGTCCCTCGGTCTCGACCGGGGTGGCGCCGGCCGGGGGCCAGCTGTCCAGGCCGAGGGCCTCGGCCGGGTGGTCGGTGGCGGCGGGCGCGAGGATGCCGGTGGCGTGCCTGGTCCAGGCGTGCTCGGTGGTCAGGGCCGCCCCACCGGCGGCGTCCTCGGGCTCCGGGCGGGAGTGCAGGGTGAAGCCGCGACTGCCGGTGGCGTCCGCCTCCCCCACCGCGAGCTGGATCTGGACGGCGCCGCGCTCGGGCAGGACGAGCGGGGCCTGCAGGGTCAGCTCGACGAGCTGGTGGCAGCCCACGTGGTCACCGGCGCGGATCGCGAGCTCGACGAAGGCCGTGCCGGGCAGCAGGACGGTGCCCATCACCGCGTGGTCGGCGAGCCAGGGATGGGTCTGGAGCGAGAGCAGGCCGGTGAAGAGCACGCCGTCGGCGTCGGCGAGCGCGACCGCGGCGCCGAGCAGCGGGTGGTCGGCCGCGCCGAGACCGACCGAGGCGACGTCGCCGAGCCAGCCGGCCGGCGGCTCGGGCCAGTGACGGCGGCGCTGGAAGGCGTAGGTGGGCAGGTCCACCCGGGTGCCGCCCCAGGCCGCGGACACGGCACGCCAGTCGGGCGCGGCGCCGTGGGCATGGGCCAGGGCGAGCGCGGTCAGCAGGGTCCGGGTCTCTTGGCGGCCGGTGCGCATCGTGGGCACCAGGGCGGCGCCGTCGGCGTTCTCGCCGAGGCAGTGCTGGGCCATGGCGGTGAGGACACCGTCGGGGCCGAGCTCCAGGTAGGTGGTGACACCGTTGGCGTCGAGCCGGCGGACGGCGTCGAGGAAGCGGACGGCCTCGCGGACGTGGCGCACCCAGTACTCGGGCGAGCACAGCTCCTCGGCGGTCAGCGAGGCGCCGGTGACGGTGGAGACGATCGGGATGCGCGGCGGCTGGTAGTCCAGGCCCTCGGCGATCCTGCGGAAGTCCGCCAGCATGCCGTCCATCAGCGGGGAATGGAAGGCGTGGCTCACGGTCAGGCGCCTGGTCTTGCGGCCCAGCTCCTCGAAGTGCCGCGCGATGGCCAGGACTTCGTCCTCGGCACCGGAGACCACGACGGCGGTCGGACCGTTGACGGCGGCGATGCCCACCACGGCCGCGCGGTCCGCCAGCAGCGGCAGCAGCTCCTCCTCGGACGCCTGCAGCGACACCATCGCACCACCGCGCGGCAGTTCCTGCATCAACCGACCGCGGGCCGCCACCAACGCGGACGCGTCGGCGAGCGAGAGCACGCCCGCCACGTGCGCGGCGGCCAGCTCACCGATCGAGTGACCCGCCAGGAAGTCCGGCGCCAGGCCCCACGACTCCACCAGCCGGAACAGCGCCACCTCGACCGCGAACAGCGCGGGCTGCGTGTAGCGCGTCTCGTCCAGCAGTCCGCCCTCGGCCCCGAAGACCACGTCTTTCAGCGCGCGCCCCAGCTGACCGTCCAGCTCCGCGCAGACCGCGTCGAAGGCCTCGGCGAACACCGGGAACGCCTCGTACAACTCCGCGCCCATACCGGCCCGCTGGCTGCCCTGACCGGTGAACAGGAAGGCGGTGCGGCCCTCCGCGGCCGCGACGCCCCGCACCAGGTGCGGCGCGCTCTCGCCGGCGGCGAGGGCGTCCAGGCCGGTCAGCAGTTCGGCCCGGTCGGCGGCCAGGACGGCGGCGCGGTGGTCCAGGGCGGCGCGGGTGGTGGCCAGGGAGTGCGCGAGGTCGGCCTGTGCGAGGTCGGGAACGGTGTCCAGGTGGGCACGGAGTCGGGCGGCCTGGGCGCTCAGCGCCTCGGCGGTCCGGCCCGAGACCAGGTACGGCAGCAGCGCGGGGGCGGCCGTCGTCGGGGCCTCGACGGCCGAGCCCTCGGGCTCGGGCGCCTGTTCGATGATGGTGTGCGCGTTGGTGCCGCTGACGCCGAAGGAGGACACGCCCGCACGGCGCGGCTCGCCGGTCTCCGGCCACGGCCGGGCCTCCTCGAGCAGGGCGACGCCGCCGGAGGCCCAGTCGACGTGCGGCGAGGGCTCGTCCACGTGCAGGGTCTTGGGCAGCACGCCGTGCCGCATCGCGAGCACCATCTTGATGACGCCCGCGACACCGGCCGCCGCCTGGGTGTGCCCGAGGTTCGACTTGACCGAGCCCAGCCACAGCGGCCGGTCCTCGGGCCGCTCCAGACCGTAGGTGGCCAGCAGGGCCTGCGCCTCGATCGGGTCGCCGAGCACCGTACCCGTACCGTGCGCCTCGACCACGTCGACCTGGCCCGGCGTCAGACCGGCCGAGGCCAGCGCCTGGCGGATCACCCGCTGCTGGGACGGGCCGTTGGGCGCGGTGAGGCCGTTGCTGGCGCCGTCCTGGTTGACGGCCGAACCCCGGATCACCGCGAGCACCGGGTGGCCGTTGCGCCGGGCGTCACTGAGCCGCTCCAGCAGCAGCATGCCCACGCCCTCACCCCAGCCGGTGCCGTCCGCCGCCGCGGCGAACGACTTGCAGCGGCCGTCGGCCGCGAGCCCGCGCTGGCGGCTGAACTGGATGAAGGCCCGCGGGCTGGACATCACCGTGACGCCACCGGCCAGCGCCAGCGAGCACTCCTTCTGGCGCAGCGCCTGCACCGCGAGGTGCAGGGCGACCAGCGAGGAGGAGCAGGCCGTGTCGACGGTGACCGCCGGGCCCTCCAGGCCGAAGGTGTAGGAGAGGCGCCCGGAGAGCACGCTCGCCGCGTTGCCGGTGAGCGTGTAGCCCTCGACGCCCTCGGGCACCTGGTACAGCAGATCGCCGTAGTCCTGGCCGTTGGTACCGGCGAAGACGCCGGTCCGGCTGCCCTTGAGTGAGGTCGGATCGATGCCCGCCCGCTCCAGCACCTGCCAGGACGCCTCCAGCAGCAGTCGCTGCTGCGGGTCCATGCCGAGCGTCTCACGGGGGCTGATGCCGAAGAAGGCGGCGTCGAACTCCGTCGCGTCGTAGAGGAACCCGCCGTGCCGGGTGTAGCTGGTGCCCTGCTGGTCGGGGTCGTCGTCGAAGAGCGACTCCACGTCCCAGCCACGGTCGGACGGGAAGTCGCCGATCGCGTCGCGGCCCTCGGCCACCAACTGCCACAGATCCTCGGGGGAGTTCACCCCGCCCGCGAACCGGCAGCTCATCGAGACCAGGGCGATCGGCTCAGAGTCGCCCGACTCCGCGTCACGCAGCCGCTGGCGGGTCTGGTGCAGATCCGCCGTCACGCGCTTCAGATAGTCGAGGAGCTTTTCCTGATCCACTGTTGGAACCTCACCCAATTCGATCACTGCTGCAGGTAGTTGCGGGCCGGTGCGGGCCCGGTCCGGTCGTCGGTGCGGCGCCGCGGGGGCCTTGCGGCCGCACTGACGACGGGCCGCTGTCGCGGGCCCGTCAGGCCATGCCCAACTCGTTGTCGATGAAGGCGAACAGCTCGTCGGCCGAGGCCGACTGCAGCTTCTCGGTCACCTGGGCCTCGGCCTCCCGCTCGCGTGGAGCGCCGCTCCACCGGGTCAGCAGGGCCTGGAGGCGGGCGGCGACGTCCGCCCGGGTGTCCTCGTCCTCGGAGACCGCCGCCAGCGCGGCTTCCAGCCGGTCGATGTCGGCGAGCGAGGCCGCACCGTCTCCGCCGGCGGCGGGCAGCAGGTCCGCCCGCAGTCGGGCGGCCAGCGCGGCCGGAGTCGGGAAGTCGAACACCAGCGTCGCCGGGAGCCGGAGCCCGGTGGCGGCGCTGAGTCGGTTGCGCAGCTCCAGGGCGGTCAGCGAGTCGAGTCCGAGTTCCTTGAAGGCCCGGCCCCCGACCACCTCGTCCACCGTCGCGTGTCCGAGCGCCGCCGCCGCGTGGGCCCGTACCAGGTCGAGGACGGCCTGCTCACGCTCCAGCTCCGCCATCTCCGCCAGGCGCCGGCGCAGGTCAGCGGTGTCGGTGGGCGCCGCCTGCGCCGTGGACTCGCCGCCGTCGGCCCCGCGGCGGGCGGCGGGCAGCTCGTCGAGCAGGGCGGACGCGCGGACGGCCGTGAAGCCGGGCGCGAAACGCTCCCAGACGATGTCGGCGACCGTGACCACCGTCTCGTCCAGGTCCAGGGCCCCCTGCAGGGCGGCGATCGCCGCCGCCGGCGGCATGCCGGGCAGTCCGGCACGGTCCAGGCGGTCGCCGATCAGGCCGTCGGCCGCCATGCCCGTCTCACCCCACCGGCCCCAGGCCACCGAGGTGGCGGGCAGGCCCTCGGCCCGGCGGTGCTCGGCGAAGGCGTCCAGGAAGGCGTTGGCGGCGGCGTAGTTGCCCTGGCCGGGGTCGCCGAGCGTGCCGGCGATGCCGGAGAACAGGACGAACGCCGTCAGGTTCGACTCCCTGGTCAGCTCGTGCAGGTTGAGCACGGCGTCCACCTTCGGACGCAGGACGCCCGCGATGCGGTCGGGCGTCAGCGAGTCGAGCACCCCGTCGTCCAGGACGCCCGCGGTGTGGACGACCGCGGTGAGCGGCTGCTCCGCCGGTACGGCGTCCAGGAGTTCGGCGAGCGCGGCACGGTCGGCCGCGTCGCAGGAGGCGATCGTGACCTGCGTGCCGAGGGCGAGGAGTTCCTCGCGCAGCTCGGCGGCGCCTTCGGTGTCCGGGCCGCGACGGCTGGTGAGCAGCAGGTGCCCGGCACCGCTGTGGGCCAGCCAGCGGGCGACGTGCGCGCCGAGGGCGCCGGTGCCGCCGGTGACCAGGACGGTCCCGCCCGGGCGCCAACCCTCCGCCGGGGCAAGGCCCGCGGGTGCGTGCACCAGTCGGCGGACGAACACCCCGGAGGCCCGCACGGCGAGCTGGTCCTCGACCCCCGCGCCGGCCAGCACGCTCACCAGCCGGTCCAGCGCGCGCTCGTCGGAGCGCTCGCCCAGGGTCGGGGGCAGGTCCACCAGACCGCCCCAGCGCTGCGGCTGCTCGAGCGCCGCGACCCGGCCCAGGCCCCAGACCAGCGACTGCGCGGGGCCCGCCGGTCGCTCGGCACGGTTCACCGCCACCGCACCCCTGGTGGCGCACCACAGCGGAGCCTCGAACCCGGCGTCGCCGAGTGCCTGAACCAGCCCGACGGTCCCGGCCAGGCCGAGCGGCAGGCCCGGATGGTCCCGGTGCGGCCGCTCGTCCAGCGCGAGCAGCGACAGCACGCCCGTCAGCTCCACCACGTCGCCCAGCTGCTTGCGGAGCAGCTCAACCAGCACCTCCCGGTCCAGGTCGCGCCCGTCGAGGCTGAACTTCCGGACCTCCGCGCCGTGTTGGGTCAGCACCCGGGCGATGTCGGCCACCCCGTCGTCCTCCGCCAGCCCCTCGGGCACGACGACCGCCCAGGTGCCGGAGAGGCTCGCGGCCGCCGGCAGGTCGCCCAGCGGCTGCCAGGTGACCCGGTAGCGCCAGCCGTCGACCGTGGACTGCTCGCGGCGCTGCCGCCGCCAGGAGGAGAGCGCGGGCAGGACCGCGCTCAGCGGGGCGTCCCCGCCCAGGTCGAGCGAACCGGCCAGTGCCTCCAGGTCCTCGTTCTCGACGACCTCCCAGAACGCCGCCTCCACCGGGTCGTTGCCCACCTGCCCGGCCGGCTCCTCCAGCCTGGCCGCCTCGGGCCAGTAGCGGCGGCGCTGGAAGGCGTAGGTGGGCAGCTCGACGCGCTGCGCCCCGGTGCCCGCGAAGACGGCGGCCCGCCAGTCCACCGCGATGCCGCGCACCCACGCCTGCGCGAAGGAGGCCAGCACCCGGCGGGCATCCCCCTCGCCGCGGCGCAGCGTACCGAAGGCCACCGCGTCGCGGTTCGCCGCCTCGATGCTCTCCTGGAGCGCCATCACCAGCACCGGATGCGGGCTGACCTCGATGAACGTCCCACAGCCGGTGCCGAGAAGCGATTCGGTCACCTCCTGCAGACGCACGGTCCGACGGAGGTTGGTGTACCAGTACTCGGCGTCCATGACCGAGCCGTCCGTCAGCTCGGCGGTCACCGTGGACAGCAGCGGCACCTGACCGGCCCGCGGTTCGATCCCCGCCAGAGCCCCGAGGAGCTCCTCGCGGATCGACTCCACCTGCGCCGAGTGCGAGGCGTAGTCCACCGGCACCCGACGCGCCCGCACACCGTCCGCCTCGCAGGAGGCCAACAGCTCCTCCAGCGCGGTCGGCTCACCGGAGACGACCACCGAGGACGGCCCGTTCACCGCCGCCACCGAGATCCGCTCCTCGCCCCACATCACGAGCCGCTCACGCACCGCCTCGACCGGCAGCGCCACCGACACCATCCCGCCGAGGCCCGCCAGACCACCGGCGATCGCCCGGCTGCGCAACGCCACCACGCGCGCGCCGTCCTCCAACGACAGCGCACCCGCGACGACGGCCGCCGCGATCTCACCCTGCGAATGCCCGACCACCACGGAGGGCTCGACTCCCGCCCCGCGCCAGACCTCCGCGAGCGACACCATCACCGCCCACAACACTGGCTGGACCACGTCGACCCGCTCCAGCCAGCCATCGCCGGCCTCACCACGGACGACCTCCAACAGCGACCAGCCATCCGCGAACGGCGCCAACGCCGTCGCACACTCCTCCATCCGCTCCGCGAACACCGCGGAGCACTCCAGCAGCTCCACCGCCATCCCGGCCCACTGCGAACCCTGCCCCGGGAAGACGAACGCCACCTTCCCCGGGGAACCCGCCGCACCCTGCACCACGCGCGCATCCGGTCCGCCGGTGGCCAGCGCCGCCAGACCACGACCCAGCTCGGCGGCGTCCGCGCCCAGCACCACGGCCCGGTGCTCCAGCACCGTACGGCTCACCGCCAGGGAGAGACCGACACCCAGCACGTCCGGCTCCGACTCACCCGCCGCGAACGCCCGCAGCCGCGCCGCCTGACCGCGCAACGCCTCCTCGCCGCGGCCCGACAGCACCCACGGCACCACCGGAGCGGCGACCGCCGGGCCCCCGTCCCGCTCCACCTCGGCCCGCGCGACCGGCTCCTCCGCGACCGGCTCCTGCTCGATGATCACGTGCGCGTTCGTGCCGCTGAACCCGAACGAGGAGATCCCCGCCCGACGGGGCTGGTCCGTCCGCGGCCACTCCCGGGCCTCGGTCAGCAGTTCCACCGCGCCCGCCGACCAGTCCACCTGCGGGGTGGGCTCGTCGATGTGGATGCTCTCCGGCAGCACGCCGTGCCGCATCGCCAGCACCATCTTGATGACACCGGCCAGGCCGGCCGCCGCCTGGGCGTGGCCGATGTTCGACTTCACCGAACCGAGCCACAGCGGCCGGCCCTCGGGCCGGTCCTTGCCGTAGGTGGCGAGCAGCGCCTGCGCCTCGATCGGGTCACCGAGCGAGGTGCCCGTCCCGTGCGCCTCGACCGCGTCGACCTGGGCCGCCGTCAGCCCGGCGTTCGCCAGCGCCTGGCGGATCACCCGCTGCTGACTGGGCCCGTTGGGGGCGGTCAGGCCGTTGCTGGCGCCGTCCTGGTTGATCGCCGAACCACGGACGACGGCCAGCACCGGGTGGCCGTTGCGCCGGGCGTCCGAGAGCCGCTCGACCAGCAGCATGCCGACGCCCTCGGAGGGCGTGAAACCGTCCGCGGCGGCCGAGAACGGCTTGCAGCGGCCGTCGGAGGCCAGGCCCTGCTGACGGCTGAACTCGACGAACGTACCCGGGGTGGACATCACGGTGACACCACCGGCCAGCGCCAGCTCGCACTCGCCGTTCCGCAGCGACTGCACGGCCAGGTGCAGGGCCACCAGCGAGGCCGAGCAGGCGGTGTCCACGGTCATCGCCGGGCCCTCGAGGCCGAACAGGTACGAGACGCGGCCCGACACCACGCTGGCCGCCGTGCCGGTGGCGACATGGCCCTCCACCGACTGGGCCGCACCGGCCAGCAGACCGAGGTAGTCCGAACCGTTGGTGCCGGCGAAGACGCCGGTCCGGCTGCCGCGCAGCGTGGCCGGGTCGATGCCGGCCCGCTCGAAGGCCTCCCAGGAGGTCTCCAGCAGCAGCCGCTGCTGCGGGTCCATCGCCAGCGCCTCACGCGGCGAGATCCCGAAGAAGGCGGCGTCGAACCGGCTCGCGTCGTGCAGGAAGCCGCCCTGGCGGATGTAGGAGGTGCCCTGGTGGTCGCGGTCCGCGTTGAAGACCGTGTCGAGGTCCCAGCCACGGTCGGCGGGGAACTCCGTCAGGGCGTCACCGGCGTTGACCAGCAGCTGCCACAGGTCCTCGGGCGAGGACACCCCGCCGGGGAACCGGCAGCTCATGCCGACGATCGCGATCGGCTCGTCGTCGGCGGCCGCCCTGACCACGACCGGGGCGACGGCACCGCCCACGGCGCCCGAGAGCTCCTCGTCGAGGTGGCGGACCAGTGCGACGGCGTTGGGGTGGTCGTAGATCAGGGTGGCCGGGAGCTTGATCCCGGCGGCCGCACCGAGTCGGTTGCGCAGCTCCACGGCGGTCAGCGAGTCGAAGCCCAGCTCCTTGAACGCCCTGCCGGTGTCCACCGCCTCCGGGCCCGGGTAGCCCAGCGCGGCCGCGACGTGGGAGGTGACCAGGTCCAGCAGGACGCGTTCACGCTCGGCCGCCGGGAGACCGGCGAGCCGTGCGGCGAGGCCGCCACCGGCGCTCTCCTGACCGTCGGCGCCGCCCGCGCTGCTCTCCAGGGCCCTCACCGCCTCGGGCACGTCGAACAGCAGCGGCCGGACCCGGCCCGAGGTGAAGGCGAGCGCGAAGCGCTGCCAGTCGATGTCGGTGACGGTCAGTACGGTCTCGCCCTGGTCCAGCGCCTGCTGGAGGGCGGTCACGGCCAGGTTGGGCGCCATCTCCAGGATGCCGTGCCGGCGCATCCGGTCGCCGATGCCGCCCTCGGCCGCCATTCCGCCCTCACCCCACGGCCCCCAGGCCACCGAGGTGGCGGGCAGGCCGTCGGCGCGGCGCTGCTCGGCCAGCGCGTCCAGGAAGGCGTTCCCGGGCGCGTAGTTGCCCTGGCCGGGGGCTCCGAAGGTGGCGGCGAAGGAGGAGAAGAGCACGAAGGCGGACAGGTCGAGGTCACGGGTCAGCTCGTGCAGGTGCAGGGCGGAGTTGACCTTGACCCGCAGCACCCGCTCCAGCTGGTCGGCGGTGAGCGCCCGGATCACCGCGTCGTCCAGCACGGCGGCGGTGTGCATCACGGCCGTGAGCGGTCGCTCGGCCGGGACGGCCGCCAGCAGCTCGGCCAGCGCCGCGCGGTCCGACACGTCGCACGAGGTGATCGTCACCTGGGCGCCGAGAGCGGTGAGTTCCTCGCGCAGCTCGGCGGCACCTTCGGCGTCCGGTCCACGGCGGCTGGTGAGCAGCAGGTGCCGGGCGCCGTTGCCGGCCAGCCAGCGGGCCACGTGCGCGCCCAGCGCGCCGGTACCGCCGGTGATCAGGACGGTGCCGCTCGGCTGCCACTGCTCGGCCGGCGCCGGTCCGGCCGGCGCGTGCACCAGTCGGCGGGCGTACACGCCGGTGTTCCGGAGGGCGAGCTGGTCCTCGCCACCGGTGCCGGCCAGCACCCCGACCAGGCGCTTCAGGGCCCGCTCGTCCAGCCGCTCGGGCAGGTCCAGCAGACCGCCCCAGCGCTGCGCGTCCTCCAGCGCGGCCACCCGGCCCAGGCCCCAGAGCAGAGCCTGCGCGGGCCCGGTCAGCCGTTCGGCACCGTTCACCGCCACCGCGCCACGCGTGGCGTTCCACACCGGCGTCTCGATCTCGACGTCGGCCAGCGCCTGGAGCAGGGTCATCGATCCGGCCAGACCGAACGGCACGGCGGGGTGGTCCGGGCAGCGCTGCTCGACCAGGCCGAGCAGCGAGAGCACCCCGGCGGGTGCGACGCCCTCGGGGAGTTCGGCGCGCAGCCGCCCGGCCAGCGCGTCGCGGTCCAGGTCCGCCGGCCCGACCACCAGGTGCCGCACGTCGGCACCGTGGCCGGCCAGCGCCTGGGCGGTGTCGGCCACCCACGCGTCGCCGGCCAGCGCCTCGGGCACCACGAGCGCCCAGGTGCCGGAGAGCACCGGCGCCGACAGCTCGGCCAGCGGCTGCCAGACGATCCGGTAGCGCCAACCGTCCACCACCGACCGCTCCCGCATCTGCCGCCGCCAGGACGACAGTGCCGGCAGCACCGCGCTGAGCGGGGCGTCGTCGGCGAGGTCCAGCGAGCCGGCCACCGCGGCCAGGTCCTCGTCCTCCACGGCGGCCCAGAACTCCGCCTCGACCGGGTCGAGGACCGTCTCCCGGGACTGGGCGGCCAGGGCGGCGGGTGCGTCCAGCCAGTAGCGGGCGCGTTGGAAGGCGTAGGTGGGCAGCTCGACGCGCTGCGCCCCGGTGCCCGCGAAGACGGCGGCCCGCCAGTCCACCGCGATGCCGCGCACCCACGCCTCGGCGAGGGAGGCCGCCATCCGGCGGGCGCCGCCCTCGCCGCGCCGCAGCGTGCCCACGGTCACCGCCGGCGCGCCGGCCTCCTCCAGGCACTCCTGCAGTCCGGTCAGCAGCACCGGGTGCGCGCTGACCTCGACGAAACCGTCGATGCCGTGCGCGGCCACGGCCGCCTGGACGGCGTCGCCGAACCGCACGGTCGAGCGGAGGTTGGTGTACCAGTACTCGGCGTCCATCGCGGTGCCGTCGAGCAGCTCGCCGGTCACGGTGGAGAGCAGCGAGATCCGGCCGGCGCGCGGGGTGATCCCGGCCAGGGCCGTGCGCAGCTCGTCGCGCAGGGACTCGACCTGGGCGGAGTGCGAGGCGTAGCTGACCTGCACCCGGCGGGCCCGGACCCCGTCCGCCTCGCAGGCGGCGAGCAGTTCGTCCAGCGCCGCCGGCTCACCCGAGACGACCACCGAGGTCGGGCCGTTGACGGCCGCCACCGAGATCCGCTGCTCGCCCCAGGAGGCCAGCCGCTCCCGCGCGGCGTCCACCGGCAGCGCGAGCGAGACCATGCCACCGTGGCCCTCGAGGCCGGCGGCGATCGCCTGGCTGCGCAGCGCGACGACCTTGGCGCCGTCGGCCAGCGACAGCACGCCGGCCAGCACCGCGGCGGCGATCTCGCCCTGCGAGTGGCCCACCACCAGCGCGGGCTCGACGCCGGAGGCCCGCCAGACCTCGGCGAGCGAGACCATCACGGCCCACAGCACCGGCTGCACGACCTCGACCCGGTCCAGCCACCGGGTACCGGCGCGGCCGAGCAGCACGTCCTCCAACGACCAGTCGGTGAACGGCGCGAGGGCCGCGCCGCAGTCCTGGATCGCGGTGCGGAACACCGGCGACTGGTCCCACAGCTGAGCGCCCATCTCGGCCCACTGCGAGCCCTGCCCGGGGAAGACGAACGCCACCTTGCCGACGGGCCGGGCCACTCCTTCGACCACGTCAGCCGCGACGCCGCCGGTGGCGAGCGTCTCCAGCCCGCGGCCCAGCTCGGCGAGGTCGGTGCCGAGCACCACGGCCCGGTGCTCCAGTTCGGCCCGGCCGACCGCCAGCGAGAACCCGACAGCCAGCGCGTCCGGCGTCGGCTCGCCGGCCGCGAAGGCGGACAGCCGGGCCGCCTGCCCGCGCAGCCCCGCTTCGCCCCGGGCCGACACCGGCCACGGCAGCACGGCGGTGGCGATCGCCGCGACCGGCGCCTCGGTCAGCGGTCGCTCCTGTGCCGGCGGCTCTTCCACGGCCTCCGGCGCCTGCTCGACGATCACGTGCGCGTTGGTGCCGCTGAAGCCGAAGGAGGAGACGGCGGCCCGGCGCGGCTGCCCGGTCTGCGGCCACTCCCGCGCCTGGGTCAGCAGCTCCACCGCGCCCTCGGTCCAGTCCACGTGCGTGGACGGCTCGGTGACGTGCAGGGTCTGCGGCAGCACGCCGTGCCGCATCGCCATCACCATCTTGATGATGCCGCCGACCCCGGCCGCCGCCTGGGTGTGGCCGATGTTGGACTTCAACGAGCCGAGCCAGAGGGGCCGTCCGCCCGCCCGCTCCTGGCCGTAGGTGGCCAGCAGGGCCTGCGCCTCGATCGGGTCGCCGAGCGTGGTGCCGGTGCCGTGCGCCTCGACCGCGTCGACCTGGGCCGGCGTCAGACCGGCCGAGGCCAGTGCCTGGCGGATCACCCGCTGCTGGGAGGGACCGTTGGGCGCGGTGAGCCCGTTGCTGGCGCCGTCCTGGTTGATCGCCGAGCCGCGCACGATCGCCAGCACCGGGTGCCCGTTGCGCCGGGCGTCGGAGAGCCGCTCCACGAGCAGCATGCCGACGCCCTCGCCCCAGCCGGTGCCGTCCGCGTCGTCGGAGAACGCCTTGCAGCGGCCGTCGGTGGCCAGGCCGCGCTGGCGGCTGAACTCCACGAAGGTGCCGGGCGTGGCCATCACGGTCACACCACCGGCCAGCGCGAGCGTGCACTCCCCGGTGCGCAGCGCCTGCACGGCCAGGTGCAGCGCGACCAGCGAGGAGGAGCAGGCCGTGTCGACGGTCACCGCCGGGCCCTCCAGGCCCAGCGTGTAGGAGACCCGTCCCGAGGCGACGCTGCCGAAACTGCCGGTACCCAGGTGGCCCTCGACGCCCTCCGGCACCGAGCTGAGCCGGCTGGCGTACTCGTGGTACATGAGGCCGGCGAAGATACCGGTCCGGCTGCCCTTGAGCCCGGTCGGGTCGATGCCGGCCCGCTCGAACGCCTCCCAGGACGCCTCCAGCAGCAGCCGCTGCTGCGGGTCCATCGCCAGCGCCTCACGCGGCGAGATCCCGAAGAACGCCGGGTCGAACTCGCAGGCGTCGTGCAGGAAGCCGCCCTGGCTGACGTAGCTGGTGCCCTGCTGGTCCGGGTCGTCGTCGATCAGCGACTCGACCTCCCAGCCGCGGTCGGTCGGGAAGCCCCCGATGGCGTCGCCGCCGTCCGCCACCAGCTGCCACAGCTCCTCCGGGGAGGACACACCGCCGGGGTAGCGGCAGCTCATGCCGACGATCGCGATCGGCTCCTGGTCGCGCTCCTCCAGCTCCCGCAGGCGCCGGCGAGCGTTCCGCAGATCAGCGGTGGCGCGCTTGAGGTAGTCGCGCAGCTTGTCCTCGTTCACCATCTCGTCCGTTCCTCGCGGAATAAGGGTCGCGCCTGCGTAGTGGGGCCGGGAGCCCGGGTCAGGAGGTTTCGAGCTCGTCGTCGAGCAGGTCGAACAGCTCGTCGTCGGTGGCCGATTCGATGTCGCTGTCGTCCTCCGCCGGGCGCTGGTCGGCACCGACGTGGTCCCGCCACTGCGCGAGCAGGGCCTGGAGGCGCAGGGTGACCCGCGTCCCGGTCTCCTCGTCGGTGGGAGTGGCCGCCAGGGCCTCGGCCAGCCGGTCCAGCTCGGCGAAGACACCCGCCCCGGCCGCCTGCCCGTCCAGCGGCAGCGCGGTGCGCAGCTGTCCGACCAGCTCGGCCGGGCTCGGGTAGTCGAAGACGACGGTGGCCGGCAGTCGCAGGCCGGTCACCGCGTTCAGGCGGTTGCGCAGCTCGACGGCGGTCAGCGAGTCGAAGCCCAACTCGCGGAAGCCGGCGGCCGGCTGAACGGCGGTGGCATCGGTGTAGCCGAGCACCGCCGCGACCTGCCCGCGCACCAGCTCCAGGAGGATGCGCTCCTGCTCGTCCGCGGCCAGAGCGGTCAGCTGCCGCACCAGCGCGGCGCCCGGGTCGGTCTCCGCGGTCCCGACCGCGCGCCGGGCCGGCTGGCGGATCAGGCCCCGCAGCAGCGCGGGCACCTCGCCCGACTCCGCTGCCCGGGCCCGCAGTTGGGCCAGGTCCAGGCGGGCCGGCAGCAGCACCGGGTCCGGCAGGCCGAGCGCCGTGTCGAGCAGCGCCAGACCCTCCTCCACCGACAGCGCCGCCACACCGCGCGTCATCCGGCGGGAGTCGGCCTCGGCCAGCTCGCCCGCCATGCCCCCGTCGTCCTCGGCCCACAGGCCCCAGGCGAGGGAGGTCGCGGGCAGACCGGCGGCGCGCCGGTGCTGCGCGAGCGCGTCCAGGAAGGCGTTGGCGGCGGCGTAGTTGGCCTGGCCGGCGTTGCCGAAGACACCGGCGGCTGAGGAGAACAGCACGAAGGCCGCGAGTTTCTGATGCTTCGTCAGATCGTGCAGGAGCCAGGCCGCGTCCACCTTCGGTCGCAGTACCGTGTCGATCCGGTCCGGGGTGAGCGAGGAGAGCACACCGTCGTCCAGCACACCGGCGGTGTGCACCACGGCGGTCAGCGGGTGCTCCAGCTCGGTCCCCAGCAGCTCGGCCAGTGCGGCACGGTCGGACACGTCACAGGCCGCGAACCGGGCCGACGCGCCCAGCTCCGCCAGCTCGGCGGCCAGCTCCGCCGCCCCCGGTGCCGCATCACCACGTCGCGAGACCAGCAGCAGGTGCCGCACGTGGTGCCGGGCCACCAGGTGCCGGGCCACCGCCCGACCGAGCGAGCCGGTCGCACCGGTCACCAGGACCGTGCCGGTGGTGTCGTACTCCGGGGCCGCCTCGGGTTCGTCGGTGGCCACCGCCGCCAGGCGCGGGGCGAGCGCCGCACCGGCGCGCAGCGCGAGCTGCGGCTCGCCCGCGTCGACGGCGGCGGCGAGCAGGGCCGGTGAGGCCGCGTCCCCATGGGGGTACCCGCCCCCGGCCTGACGGCCGGGAGGTGTCCCCGGGCCGGAGGCCGGGGGAAGGTCGACCAGCACGATCCGGCCCGGGTTCTCCGCCTGCGCGGACCGCACCAGACCCCAGACGGCGGCCGAGGCCAGGTCGCGAACGTCCTCTCCGTCACCGGCGGCCACCGCGCCACGCGTCACCACGACCAGCCGCGAGTCCGCGAAGGCGTCCTCGGCGAGCCACGTCTGCAGCAGCTCCAGCGCACGGTGGACAGCGTGGTGGGTGGCCGCGGCCGGGTCCGGGGCGGTGGCCGGTGCCACCGGCACCACGACCGTGTCCGGCAGGGCCTCGCCCAGCGTCGCCAGGTCGTCGAACCGCTCGGCGCCCGTCAAGCCGAGGTCGTCCTGCCCGAGCACCGCCACCACCCCGAGCGAACCGGCGGCGGGCAGCGCCACGCCCGTCCACTCGCAACGGAACAGCGCCTCGTGCCGCCCACCGGAAACCGCCAACTGCTCGGCGGAGAACGGCCGCAGGACCAGCGAGTCCACCGACGCCACCGGCGCACCGGTCCCGTCGGCCACCGCCAGCGACACCGCGTCCGCGCCGACGGCCGACAGCCGCACCCGCAGCTCGGCCGCACCGGCGGCGAAGAGCGACACACCCGACCACGCGAACGGCAGCCGACCCCGACCCGTCTCCTCCACCAGACCGCCCAGACCGATCGCGTGCAACGCGGCGTCCAACAGCGCCGGGTGCAGACCGAACAGACCCGCCTCCGACCGGCTCTCCTCCGGCAACGCCACCTCGGCGAACAGCTCACCGTCCCGACGCCAGGCCGCCCGCAGGCCCTGGAACACCGGACCGTAACCGAAGCCAGCCGCCGCGAAATCGGCGTACACCGACTCGACGGAGACCGGCTCCGCACCGGCCGGCGGCCACTGCGCCAGCCCGCTCGGCGCCTGGGCACCGCCGACCGCCAGCAGACCGTTCGCGTGCCGGGTCCACGGCTGGTCGGGCTCGGCGTCCTCGGCGCGCGAGTACAGGCTGATGGCACGCCGGCCCGCCTCGTCGGGCGCCCCGACCGCCACCTGCACCTGCATCGCGCCCCTGGCCGGCAGCACCAGCGGCGCCTCCAGCGTCAACTCCTCCACCAGGTCGCAGCCGACCTGGTCGCCGGCCCGGATCGCCAGCTCCACGAAGGCCGTTCCCGGCAGCAGCACCGTGTCGGCCACCGCGTGATCGGCCAGCCACGGGTGGCCGTCCAGCGCGAGCCGGCCGGTGAGGACATGGCCGTCCGCATCCGCGAGCGCCAGCGAGGCGCCCAGCAGCGGGTGATCCGCCGACCCCAGACCGACCGAGGCGACGTCACCGACCCAGCCGGTCTGCGGCCGGGGCCAGTAGCGCTCGCGCTGGAACGCGTAGGTGGGCAGCTCGACGAACCGCGCCCCGGTCCCGACGTACAGCGCGGCCCAGTCGACCCGGACCCCGCGCGCGTGCAGGCGTCCCAGGGCCGCGGCGACCGTCTCGGTCTCCCGGCGGTCGCGCCGCAGCAGCGGCGTCAGCAGCGCCGCGGTCTCCTCGACCAGGCAGTCCTGCGCCATCGCGCAGAGCGTGCCGTCCGGGCCCAACTCCACGAAGACGCGCACGCCTTCGCTCTCCAGGACCCGCACCGCGTCGCGGAACCGGACGGCCCCGCGCACGTGCCGCACCCAGTACTCGGGCGAGCACAGCTCCTCGGCGGTGGCGGCCCTGCCGGTCAGTGTGGAGATGATCGGGATCCGGGGCTCCGCGAAGGTCAGGCCCTCGGCGACCGTGCGGAACTCCTCCAGCATCGGGTCCATCAGCGGCGAGTGGAACGCATGGCTCACGGTCAACCGCTTCGTCCTGTGCCCGTCCGCCGCCAGCTTCTCGGCGATCTCCAGGACGGCCCGCTCGGCACCCGAAAGCACCACGGAGGTCGGCCCGTTGACGGCGGCGAGGCCGATCTCGCGCTCCCGGCCCGCGAGCAGCGGCAGCACGTCCTCCTCGCCGGCCTGGACGGAGACCATCGCACCGCCCGCCGGCAGCGCCTGCATCAGGCGACCGCGCGCGGCAACCAGCTCGGCCGCGTCGGCGAGGGAGAGGACGCCCGCGACGTGCGCGGCGGCCAGCTCGCCGACCGAGTGCCCGGCCAGGAAGTCGGGCCGCACGCCCCAGGACTCGACCAGGCGGAACAGCGCCACCTCGAGGGCGAAGAGGGCGGGCTGCGTGTAGGCGGTCTCGTCGATCAGCGCGTCCGCGTCCTTCAGCGGCCGCACCAGGTGCCGGTCCAGCTCCGCGCACACGGCGTCGTACGCCGCCGCGAACACCGGGAACGCGGCGTACAACTCCCCGGCCATGCCGGCCCGCTGGCTCCCCTGACCGGTGAAGAGGAAGGCCGACCTGCCGCCGACCGTCCCGACACCGACGGCCGCCTCGGCCGGCACCTCTCCGCTCGCCAGCAGCTCCAGCCCGCGCGACAGCTCCGCGCGGTCGCGCACCACCAGCGCGGCACGGTGGTCGAATCCCGCCCGTGCGGTGGCCAGCGAGTAGCCGACGTCCACGGTCGCCAGCTCCGGACGGGCCGCGAGGTGGTCCCGCAGCCTGGCCGCCTGGCCACGCAGGGCGTCCGGCGTCCGGCCCGAGAGCACGAGCGGGAGCACCGGCGTGCGACCGGCCACCGCGGGCCGCTCCGGCGCCTCCCCGACACCCGGGGGCTGCTCGATGACGGTGTGCGCGTTGGTGCCGCTGATCCCGAAGGAGGAGACGGCGGCCCGGCGCGGCTGCCCGGTCTGCGGCCACTCCCGCGCCTCGGTGAGCAACTCCACCGCACCCGCCGACCAGTCCACGTGCGTGGACGGCTCGGTGACGTGCAGGGTCCGCGGCAGCACCCCGTGGCGCATCGCCATGACCATCTTGATCACACCTGCCACGCCGGCGGCGGCCTGGGTGTGGCCCAGGTTCGACTTGATCGAGCCGAGCCAGAGCGGCTGGTCCTCGGTGTGTTCCCGGCCGTAGGTGGCGAGCAGTGCCTGCGCCTCGATCGGGTCACCCAGCGAGGTACCCGTGCCGTGCGCCTCGACCGCGTCGACCTGGGCCGCCGTCAGCCCGGCGTTCGCCAGCGCCTGGCGGATCACCCGCTGCTGGGACGGTCCGTTCGGCGCCGTCAGACCGTTGCTCGCGCCGTCCTGGTTGACCGCGCTGCCCCGCACGATGGCCAGCACCGGATGCCCGTTGCGCTGGGCGTCGGAGAGCCGCTCGACGAGCAGCATGCCGACGCCCTCGCCCCAGCCGGTGCCGTCCGCGCCCTCGGAGAACGCCTTGCAGCGGCCGTCGGGCGACAGGCCGCGCTGGCGGCTGAAGCCCACGAACGTCGCCGGGGTGGCCATCACGGTGACGCCACCGGCCAGCGCCATCGTGCACTCCCCGCTGCGCAGCGCCTGGATCGCCCAGTGCAGCGCGACCAACGAGGACGAGCACGCGGTGTCGACGGTCACCGCCGGACCCTCGAGCCCGAACGTGTAGGAGAGTCGTCCCGAGGCGACGCTGCCCGTGTCGCCGCCGCCCAGGTAGCCCTCGCCGGCGGCCGGGTCGTCCTGCAGACGGGTGGCGTAGTCGTGGTACATCACGCCGACGAAGACACCGGTCCGGCTGCCGCGCAGGGCGGCCGGGTCGATGCCGGCGCGCTCGAAGGCCTCCCAGGAGGTCTCCAGCAGCAGCCGCTGCTGCGGGTCGGTGGCCAGCGCCTCGCGCGGGCTGATGCCGAAGAACGTCGGGTCGAACTCGGCGGCGTCGTGTAGGAACCCGCCCTCACGGGTGTACGAGGTGCCGGGGTGCTCCGGGTCCGGGTGGTAGAGGCGCTCGATGTCCCAACCGCGGTCCTCGGGGAAGCCGGAGACCGCGTCCCGCCCGTCGGCGACCAGTTGCCACAGTTCCTCGGGCGAGGAGACCCCGCCGGGGAACCGGCAGCTCATGGCGACGATGGCGATCGGGTCGTCGTCGGCCGACGCGACCGCGGGGGCGGAACCGTCCCGCTGGTCGGGCCCGGCGCCGCCGACGAGTTCGGCCCGCAGCTGCCGGGCGAGGGCGTGCGGGTTGGGGTGGTCGAAGACCAGGGTGGCCGGCAGGCGCAGGGCGGTCACCGCGTTCAGGCTGTTGCGCAGCTCAAGGGCGCTGAGCGAGTCGAAGCCCAACTCGCGGAAGGCCCGGGTCGGGTCGACCGCCTCCGGACCGCCGTGACCCAGCACGGCCGCGGCGTGGGTCCGGACCAGGTCGAGGAGCAGGGCGTCCTGCTCCTGCGGGGGCAGGCCGGCGAGCCGAGCGCCGAGCGCGGAGGTCTCGGCGGAGGCGCCGGAGGCGGCACGGCGCATCGGCGACCGGACCAGGCCGCGCAGCAGGGACGGCAGCGTGCCCGCCTCGGCCTGGGCCCGCAGACCGGCCTGGTCCAGCCGGACCGGTACCAGGACCGGCTCGCCCGACAGCATCGAGGCGTCGAACAGGGCCAGGCCCTCCGCCGGCGAGAGCGGCAGCACCCCGCCACGGGCCATCCGCTCGACGTCGGCCGCCATGCCGCCGTCCTCGGCCCACAGGCCCCAGGCCAGCGACGTCGCAGGCAGGCCGGCGGAGCGGCGGTGCTCGGCGAGTGCGTCCAGGAAGCTGTTGGCCGCCGCGTAGTTGCCCTGGCCGGCCGCGCCGAACACCCCGGCGGCCGAGGAGAAGAGCACGAAGGCGGCAAGATTCTGACTCTTCGTCAGTTCGTGCAGGTGCCAGGCCGCGTCCACCTTCGGTCGCAGCACGGCGTCGACCCGCTCGGGGCTGAGGGAGGAGAACACGCCGTCGTCCAGCACGCCGGCGGTGTGCACCACGGCGGTCAGCGGGTGCTCCAGCGAGCCCACCAGCTCGGCCAGCGCGGGACGGTCGGACACGTCACAGGCCGCGAACCGCGCCTCGGCGCCCAGCTCCGCCAGCTCGGCGGCCAACTCCGCCGCGCCCTCGGCCGCTTCGCCCCGACGCGAGACCAGCAGCAGCCGCCGAGCCCCGTACCCGGTCACCAGGTGCCGGGCGAACAGCCCGCCCAGCGAACCCGTCGCGCCCGTGAGCAGCACCGTGCCCTCAGGGTCCAGGTCCACGGGCGTCACCTCGACGCTCGCCGGCACCCGCGCCAGACGCGGCGCGAACGCCTCGCCCGCCCGCAGCGCCAGCCGCGGCTCACCGGCGTCGACCGCCCGCGACAGGGCGCCCAGCGAGCCGGCCTCCTCGTCCAGGTCGACCAGCACGATCCGGCCCGGGTTCTCCGACTGCGCCGAACGCACCAGACCCCACACGGCAGCCGACGGGAGATCACCGCCGGTCGCCCCGCCAGTCACCACCACCAGGCGGGACTCGCGGAACGTCTCCTCCGCCAACCAGCGCTGGACGAGCGCGAGCACCCGGTGCACGGAGGCGTGCGTGGCAGTCGCCACATCACCCGACTCCGGCCGCACCGGCACCACGATCGTGTCCGGCACGGCTTCCGTCAGCTCGCCCAGCTCCTCGAACGGCACCGCGCCCGCGAACCCGAGGTCGTCCTCGCCCAGCACCGCCACCGCACCGAGCGAGGCGGCCGGCGGCAGCGCCACGCCCGTCCACTCGCAACGGAACAGCGCCTCGTGCCGCCCACCGGAAACCGCCAACTGCTCGGCGGAGAACGGCCGCAGGACCAGCGAGTCCACCGACGCCACCGGCGCACCGGTCCCGTCGGCCACCGCCAGCGACACCGCGTCCGCGCCGACGGCCGACAGCCGCACCCGCAGCTCGGCCGCACCGGCGGCGAACAGCGACACACCCGACCACGCGAACGGCAGCCGACCCCGACCCGTCTCCTCCACCAGGCCGCCCAGACCGATCGCGTGCAGCGAGGCGTCCAACAGCGCCGGGTGCAGACCGAACAGACCCGCCTCCGAGCGGTGTTCCTCCGGCAACACCACCTCGGCGAACAGCTCACCGTCCCGACGCCAGGCCGCCCGCAGGCCCTGGAAAGCCGGACCGTAACCGAACCCGACGGCGGCGAAGCCCTCGTACACCGACTCGACCGGCACCGCCTCCGCACCCACCGGCGGCCACTGCGCCAGCTCGAACGACGCCGACCGCTCGCCGACCGCCAGCAGACCGTTCGCGTGCCGGGTCCACGGCTCGTCCTGCTCGGCGTCCTCGGCGCGCGAGTACACGCTCAGCGGCCGACGCCCCGAGCCGTCCGGCTCGCCCACCGCCAGGCACAGCCGGAGCGCGCCCACCGCCGGGACGACGAGCGGCGCCTCCAGCGCCAGCTCCTCCAGCAGGCCGCAACCCACCTGGTCGCCGGCCGCCACCGCCAGCTCCACGAACGCCGTCCCCGGCAGCAGCACCGTGTCGGCCACCGCGTGATCGGCCAGCCACGGCTGCGCGTCGAGCGACAACCGCCCGAAGAGCAGGAGACCGTCCGCGTCGGGCAGCGCGACCACGGCGCCCAGCAGAGGGTGATCGACCGACCCGAGGCCGGACGCGGTGACATCGCCTCCGGGGACGACACCGGCGTCCAGCCAGTAGCGCTCCCGCTGGAAGGCATAGGTCGGCAGATCGACCCGCCTGGCGTCGGTGCCCGTGAAGACGGCTGACCAGTCGAGCCGGACCCCACGCACGTACAGCTGGGCCAGGCCGGCGGTGAAAGCCTCAGCCTCGGCACGATCCCGCCGCAGCGCCGCCGCGAACACCGCCTCCTCGGTCACGCACTCCTGGCCGAGCGCGGAGAGCGTCCCGTCCGGCCCCAACTCCAGGAAGCTCCGGACGCCCTCGCTCTCCAGGGCCCGCACGGCATCGGCGAAGCGGACCGCCTCGCGGACGTGGCGCACCCAGTACTCGGGCGAGGTCAGGTCGGCAGCCTGGTCGAGGGTCGAGACGATCGGGATCTTCGGCTCGTGGAACTCCAACCCCTCGGCCACCGCACGGAACTCGGCCAGCATCGGGTCCATCAACGGCGAGTGGAACGCGTGGCTCACCGTCAGCCGCCTCGTCTTGCGACCCTGCTCCGCCAGCTTCTCGGCCACCGCCAGTACCGCCGCCTCGGCACCCGAAAGCACCACCGAGGTCGGCCCGTTGACCGCCGCGAGGCCCAACTCGGCCTCCCGGCCGGACAGCAGCGGCAGCACCTCGTCCTCGGCCGCCTGCACCGCCACCATCGCACCACCGGACGGCAGCGCCTGCATCAACCGACCACGCGCCGCCACCAGCTTCGCCGCGTCCGCCAGCGACAACACACCCGCCACATGCGCGGCCGCCAATTCACCGATCGAGTGCCCGGCCAGGAAGTCCGGCCGCACACCCCACGACTCCACCAACCGGAACAGCGCCACCTCGACCGCGAACAACGCCGGCTGCGTGCAAGCCGTCTCGTCGATCCGCTCACCCGCGAAGACGACATCCTTCAACGGACGGCCCAAGTGCCCGTCCAGCTCCGCGCACACGGCATCGAACGCCGCCGCGAACACCGGGAACGCGCCGTACAACTCCGCACCCATACCGGCCCGCTGACTCCCCTGCCCCGCGAACAGGAACGCCAGCCGACCCGCCGAACCCGCGCTCCCCAGCACCGCGCGCGCCGCCGACCCGCCGCTCTCCAGCGCCTCGATCGCCGCCAGCGCCTCGTCGCGGTCACGAACGAGCAGCGCGGCCCGCTGCTTGAGGGCCGCCCGGGAGGTGGCCAGCGAGAAGCCCAGGTCCGCCACGTCGAGGTCGGCGTCGCCGGCCAGGTGCTCCCGCAGGCGCGCCGCCTGGGCGCGCAGGGACGTCTCGTCCCGCCCGGAGACCACCAGCGGCAAGGGCCGCCCAACCGGGCCCGCCACCCGCGCGGCGGGCTCCCGCACCGGCCCCTGCTCGACGATCACGTGCGCGTTGGTCCCGCTGACGCCGAAGGACGACACCGCCGCCCGGCGCGGCCGACCTGTCTCCGGCCAGTCCCGCGCCTCGGTGAGCAGCTCCACCGCACCCGCCGACCAGTCCACGTGCGGGGTCGGCTCGTCCACGTGCAGGGTCTTGGGCAGCACACCGTGCCGCATCGCCATCACCATCTTGATGATGCCGCCGACGCCCGCCGCCGCCTGGGTGTGACCGATGTTCGACTTCAACGAGCCCAGCCACAGGGGTCGTTGACGGTCCTGTCCATACGTCGCCAGCAGCGCCTGCGCCTCGATCGGGTCACCCAGCCGGGTCCCCGTACCGTGCGCCTCGACGGCGTCGATCTGCTGGCCGGTCAGCCGCGCGGAGGCCAGCGCCTGGCGGATCACCCGCTGCTGCGCCGGTCCGTTGGGGGCGGTCAGCCCGCTGCTGGCACCGTCCTGGTTGACGGCCGAGCCGCGCACGATCGCCAGCACCGGGTGCCCGTTGCGCTGGGCGTCGGCGAGCTTCTCGACGAGCAGCATGCCGACGCCCTCGCCCCAGCCGGTGCCGTCCGCCGCCGCCGCGAAGGACTTGCAGCGGCCGTCGGCCGCGAGCCCGCGCTGGCGGCTGAAGTCGACGAAGGCGTTGGGGGTGGACATCACCGCGACGCCACCGGCCAGCGCCAGCGAGCACTCACCGGCCCGCAGCGCCTGGACCGCCCAGTGCAGCGCGACCAGCGAGGAGGAGCAGGCCGTGTCGACGGTGACCGCCGGGCCCTCCAGGCCCAGCACGTAGGCCACCCGACCCGAGGCGACGCTGCCCGAGTTGCCGTTGCCCAGGTAGCCCGCGACGCCCTCGGGGACGTCCAGCAGCCGGGAGGCGTAGTCGTGGTACATCACGCCCGTGAAGACGCCGGTGGCGCTCCCGCGCACCGAGTCGGGGTCGATGCCGGCGCGCTCGAAGACCTCCCAGGAGGTCTCCAGCAGCAGCCGCTGCTGCGGGTCCATCGCCAGCGCCTCGCGCGGCGAGATGTTGAAGAAGTCGGGGTCGAACTGGGCGGCGTCGTGCAGGAACCCGCCCTCGCGGGTGTACGAGCTGCCGGGCTGCTCGGGGTCGTCGGCGGCCAGGGCGGCCAGGTCCCAGCCACGGTCGTCGGGGAAGCCGGAGACGCCGTCGGCGCCGGTCGCGACGAGCTGCCAGAGGTCCTCGGGGGAGCGCACGCCGCCCGGGTAGCGGCAGGCCATGCCGACGATGGCGATCGGCTCGGGCTCCTGCTCCTCGAGCTCGCGAAGCCGCCGGCGGGTCTCACGCAGGTCGGCGGTCGCCCGCTTGAGGTAGTCGAGGAGCTTCTCTTCGTTCTCCACGTTGTCCGTCACACCCCTGAACCGGCCGTGAGGGTCGTGCCGGTCGCTGCGCGACGTCTGAACACGTCGCCGAGCGGATCGGGCATGACCACCAATTGATCGACCACCAATTGATTCGTGATGAATAGCGCGCGCCCGCAGCTCCCCGCCCGCCCGGGAAAGACTCCCTGACTATTCCGACATCGGCGTCCCGCACAGTTCCGGTATCGGTGTTCGCGCTCGCCCGCCGGTTCGTCGTGCCGTTGCCGGCCGATATTCCCGGTGGACCGGTGGAACATAATTGCTGCTCCGCCACGCTAGCAGCGGCCCACAGCCGGGGGCATCCCCTACCCTCCCCCTAGCCCCCCTGTTTCAGAGGGGTCGCGGATCGCGGCAGGCTTACCCAAGTGGCCATCATGCTATACATGGTGGACGCAGTTCCGTGTCCCATTTCATCCGGCGCATGACGTCGTGTCAGGATGCGCGTGAACTCCTCGCCGCGCAGCTCTCATGCCGCCGTTATCGCGTCCCGCCCGATTCGCAGGCATCAATGAATACAGCACGCGCACCACAGGACGTGGATTCCGCCGCCGTCGTCGTCGACCGGCTGGTCAAGAGATACCGCAATCGCGAACAACCCGCGGTGGACGACCTCAGCTTCAGTGTCAGCCCCGGCGAGGTGTTCGGCCTGCTCGGCCCGAACGGCGCCGGCAAGTCGACCACGGTGGGCGTCATGACGACCCGGGTGGCCCCGACCTCGGGACGGGTCACCATCCTCGGGGTCGACGTGGCGGCCGACCCGGCCACCGCCCACCGGACGTTCGCGGTCGTCCCGCAGCGGAACAACCTCGACCGCTCCCTGACCATCCGCCAGAACCTGCTCTTCCACGCCGGCTACCACGGCATGGGCCGGGCCGAGCGCAACCGGCTGGCCGACGGGAGCCTGGAGTGGGTGGGCCTCACCGACCACGGCAAGGCCCGGGTGGACGAGCTCTCCGGCGGCCAGGCCCAGCGGGTGATGATCGCCCGCGCGCTGATGCACCGACCGCGGGTGCTCTTCCTGGACGAGCCGGCCACCGGCCTCGACCCGCAGTCCCGGCTCTTCATCCACGAGCGGGTGGCCGAGCTGAGCGCGGGCGGGGTCACCGTCGTGATCACCACCCACGACATGGAGGAGGCCGCCAAGCTCTGTGACCGGGTCGGCATCGTCGATCACGGCAAGCTGCTGGCGCTCGACTCGCCGCAGGCGCTGACCGAGTCGCTCCGCGGTACCGGCAGCCTGACCGTCTCGCTGCGCACCCCCGCCCCCGAGGACCAGAACGACGTGGTCCGAGCGCTGGAGAAGACCGGCGGGGTCGAACGGGTCGAGACCGTCGGGCCCGCCGAGCCGGCCGCCGACGGGACCGCCACCGACACCCCCGCCCCGAACGCCACGCGACTGCGGATCTACACCACCGGCCAGCCCACGGCGGCGCTGCCCGCCGTCGTCGGTGTCCTCACCGAACTGCACTGCGACCTCGACGACGTGTCTCTCGCCAAGCTGACCCTGGAGGACGTCTTCATCGAACTGACCGGGAGGGAACTCCGTTGAGCAGCACCACGTCGACCATGCCTCTCAGCGGCGGCGACACCCACGGCGGTACCCGCGCCGGCAGTGCCGCGGCCCGGGCGTTCTTCTTCATCCTCTGGCGGGACATCTTCGTCACGGGTCGCGAACTGGTGCCGTTCCTGGCCCAGGTCGTGGTGGAACCGTTCTTCATCCTGTTCGTCTTCGGCAAGGTCCTGACCGGTCTCGGATACGCCGGCCACGGCTTCCAGCAGGTGCTGCTGCCCGGCGTGGTGGCGCTGAGCGCCTTCCTGGTGGCCCTGCAGAACACGGCCTTCCCGCTCATCGTGGACTTCTCGTTCACCAAGGAGATCGAGGACCGGCTGCTCTCCCCGATCCCGCTCGCCCTGGTCGCGGTGGAGAAGCTGGTCTTCGGGGCGGTCCGCGGCATGATCGCCGCCGCCGTGATGATCCCGATCGGCTTCCTGCTGCTGGACGACGTGTCCTGGCCGTTGTCGAGCCTGCTGCCGATCACCGGCGTGCTCGCGCTCGGCTCACTGGCCGGCGCCACGCTGGGGATGACCATCGGCACGGCGGTCGAGTCGCGGCACATCAGCATCATCATCACCGTGGTGCTGACCCCGCTGATGTTCACCGGTGCCACCCAGTTCCCGTGGTTCGGCCTCGCCAGCGTGCGGCCGTTCCAGGTGATCTGCGCGCTCAACCCGCTGACCTACGTCAGCGAGGGGATGCGGGCCGCCCTGATCCCACGCGCCGACCTGCACTCGATCCCGCTCTGGATCGACGCCGCCGCGCTCGCGGCGGCCTGCCTGCTGTACGGGCTGCTCGGCATCCGCGGCTTCCGCAAGCGAGCACTGGACTGACCACCGTGGAGGAGTGGAGGAATCTTGAGCCAAGCAACTGACCCCGCCGCGGCCGCGGCCCCGGCGCCCGCGGAGACACCGAATTCCGAACAGCCGCCGGCCGGCTGCGAACCGCTCGCCCTGCGGCCAGTGGCGATCATCACCGGCATCCTCACCCTGGCGCTGCTGGCGACCAGCGCCAGATACGGCTACTACGGCGACGAGCTGTACTTCCTCGCCGCCGGCAAGCGCCTCGCCTGGGGTTACGCCGACCAGCCGCCGCTGGTGCCGCTGCTCTCGCACGTCCTGGACACGCTGGCCCCGGGCAACCTGGTGGTGCTGCGACTGCCCGCCACCCTGCTGAGCGGGGTGGGCGTGGTGCTCTGCGCCCTGATCGCCCGGGAGCTGGGCGGACAGCGGCGAGCCCAACTGCTCAGTGCGGGCGCGTTCGCCGTGTCGCCGATCGTCGTGGTCTTCGGCCACCTGATGATCACCCCGACCCTGGACGTCTTCTTCTGGACGCTGATCAGCTGGCTGCTGGTGCGCTGGATCCGGCTGCGCGACGACAAGCTGCTGCTCTGGCTCGGCCTGGCCGCCGCGCTGGGTCTGCAGAACAAGTACCTGGTCGGCGTCTTCCTGCTGACCCTGCTCGTCGCGGTGGCCGCGGTGGGCCCGCGCGAGCTGCTCACCCGGCCCGCGCTGTGGGCGGCCGGCGCCTTCACGGTGCTGGCAACGGCGCCGAGCCTGCTCTGGCAGGCCCAGCACGGCTGGCCGCAGTCGCAGATGACCAGCGTGATCGCGGCCGAGGACGACCGCCTCTTCGGCGGTCAGGTTCTCTTCCTGCCGCTGGCGTTGGCCTTCGCGGGCTTCCCCCTGATGCTCCTGATGTGCGCCGGCCTGTGGCGGCTGCTGCGGATGGAGGAGCTGCGGACCTACCGCTTCCTCGGCTGGGCCGCGGTGGGTACGACCGCGTTCTTCCTGGTCACCGACGGCCGGGAGTACTACGTCGCCGGGCTGTTCCCGGTGCTCTGGGCGGCGGGCGCGGTCTCGCTCCAGCACAGACCGGCCGCTCGCGGCTGGCGCTGGGCGTTCAGCCGGATCGCCTTCGTGATCTCCGCGGTGGTCGCGGTGGCCGAACTGCCGCTCTACCCGCTCGGCTCGGCCACCGGCCCCCTGCAGGCCGTCAACTTCGCGGCCGCCGACACCATCGGCTGGCCGCAGCTCTCCCACACGGTCGCCGCCGCCTACCACGCGCTGCCCGCCGACGAGCAGCGACAGGCGGTGATCGTGACCGACACCTTCTGGGCCGAGGGCGCACTGGAACGCTACGGTCCGGCCCTCGGCCTGCCGAAGGTCTACAGCCCGCAGCGCGGTGCCTGGTACTTCGGCCCGCCGCCGGACACCGCCGGCGTCGTGCTGTACGTCGGCGGCGACGAGGCCAAGCTGCGCGCCGAGTTCACCACCGTGCGCCAGGTGGGCACCATCGACAACGGCTACGGGGTGAAGAACACCGAGCAGGGCAAACAGCTCTGGCTCTGCCAGGACCCGCACACACCGTGGTCCCAACTCTGGCCCTCGCTACGCGAGTTCGCCTGAGCAGCAGCCCCCACTTCGGCCCGCCGGCCCGCCCGGCGGGCCGAAGTGCTGCCGTCACGACACCGCGGTCACCGCGACGGGAATCGACGAGCCGGGCGCCTCTGACAGGCGTGGCCGCCCTGCGGGAATTCGTGTCGGCACGGAGAACCGCCGTCGACGACGGCGTGCCGCCGACCGCCTCGCCGACGGTCCGCATCGCCCCACTCGACCAGCCGGCTTCGGTGCTGGTAGTTCCGCCGGGCGAACCGCACGGTGCCCCACACGATCCACTGGCCCGCACCGAACAACGTGGCCAGGGCGCCGAACCTCGGCAACGGGTTCGGCCCGCTTCGAACTCCCGTAGCGCGTCGCCCACCACCAGGAGGGGCATCGACGCGGGCGAAGCCGCGCAGCATCCGGCACACCACACGACCGCCCCGCTGGACCGGGACGGTGCTCCGGTCCAGCGGGGCGGTCGGGCTTGCGGGCTACCCGGGGCGCACGCCCCGGGGCGGGTCAGGACAGCCCCAACTCCTCGTCCAGCAGGCTGAAGAGCTCGTCGGCGGTAGCCGACTGGAGTTCGGCGTCGGCGGCCGGGTCGGCCGCCGCAGCGGACTGCGGGCTCTGGCTCTCGGTCCACATCGACAGCAGGGTGCGCAGGCGGGTGGTGACGGTCCGGCGCTCCTCGTCGCCGGCATCGAGGGTGGAGAGGATCGACTCCAGGCGGTCCAGTTCCGCGCCGATCGGGAGAGCCGGTGCGGTGGTCACCTCGTCCTGGCGGGTCTCCTCGCGCAGGTAGCCGGCCAGCGCCATGGGTGTCGGGTAGTCGAAGATCAGCGTGACCGGCAGCCGCAGCCCGGCCAGCGCGCCCAGGCGGTTGCGCAGGTCGACGGCGGTCAGCGAGTCGAAGCCCAGCTCGACGAAGCCGCGCTCCGGCTCGATCGCCCCGGCACTGCCGTAGCCCAGCACCGCGGCCACCTGGCCACGCACCAGGTCCAGCAGCAGGCGGTCCCGCTCGGCGTCCGGCAGGCCGCGCAAGCGCTCGGCCAGCGACTGCTCCTCGGCCGCCGCCGGGCCGCGCGTGCCGGCCGGGCCGGCGACCGGGCGGCGGGCCGGGATCCGGACCAGGCCGCGCAGCAGGTGCGGCACCCGCTCGGGGTCGCCGTGGCCGCGCAGCACCGCCACGTCCATCCGCATCGCCACCAGCACCGGGTCGTCCTGACCGTCCGCGAGGTCGAACAGCTCCAGGCCCTCCTTGGGCTGCAGCGGGGCGAACCCGGACCGGGTCATCCGGTCCACGTCCGCCTCGGCCAGCCCGCCGGCCATACCATCCGCCGTCGCCCACAGGCCCCAGGCCAGCGAGAGCGCCGTCAGGCCCTGGACCCGGCGCCGGGTGACCAGCGCGTCCAGGAAGGCATTGGCCGCCGCGTAGTTCGCCTGCCCCGGGCCGCCGAAGACGCCGGCGACCGAGGAGAAGAGCACGAACGCCGAAAGGTTCTGATCCTGCGTCAGCTCGTGCAGGTTCCAGGCCGCGTCCACCTTCGGGCGCAGCACGGCCTCCACCCGCTCCGGGGTCAGCGCGGCGAGCACCCCGTCGTCCAGCACACCCGCGGTGTGCACGACCGCGGTCAGCGGCCGGTCCACCGGCACGGCGGCCAGCAGTGCGGCCAGCGCCTCGCGGTCCGCCACGTCGCAGCCGGCGATCTCCACCTCGGCACCCAACTCGGCGAGCTCAGTGCTGAGTTCGGCCGCGCCCGGGGCGTCGGCACCGCGCCGGCTGGTGAGCAGCAGACGCCGCGCGCCGTGCTCCACCACCAGGTGGCGGGCCACCAGCGCGCCCAGCGCCCCGGTGCCGCCGGTGACCAGGACCGTCCCGGACGGATCCAGCGACAGCGTCCGCTCGACCGGCGCGGCCGCCACCCGGCCGAGCCGGAAGGCGTGCACAACCCCGCCGCGGAGGGCGAGTTGGGGCTCGCCACTGGCCAGAGCGGTCGCGAGGGCGGTCTGCGGGTCGGCCTCACCGTCCAGGTCGACCAGCACGATCCGACCGGGGTTCTCGGTCTGTGCGGAGCGCAGCAGCCCCCAGGCGGCGGCGTGGGCCAGGTCGGTGACACCCACGTCCTCACCGGTCGCCACCGCACCCCGGGTGAGCACCACCAGCGGCGTGTCGGCGAGCCGGTCCTCGGCCAGCCAGGCCTGCGCCAGCGCGAGCACCCGGTTCACGGTCGCGCGCACCACCTCGGGCACATCCGCCACGGAGTCGTCCGAAGCGAAGCACGGGACGACCACCGCCTCGGGCAGCTCCCCACTCGCCAGCAGCGCGTCGAGGTCGGGGAACACCGGGAGACCCAGGGCCAGGGCGTCATCGCTCAGCGCCGCCCAGTGCCCGGTCACCAGGTCGCCCGCGGCCGGCAACGCCACCCACTCCGGACGGAACAGCGACTCGTGGAACGCCGCCCGCGCGGCCCGCAACTGCTCCGCCGACACCGCCCGCAGCACCAACGCGTCCACCGACGCCACCGGCCGCCCGAACTCGTCCGCCAGCTCCAACGACACCCCGTCCGCCCCGACCGGCGCCAACCGCACCCGCAGCGCCGAAGCACCGGTGGCGTGCAGTCGCACCCCGCTCCAGGAGAACGGCAGCCGGGCCCGGCCGGCGTCCTGGTCGGCCTGCGCGACGACTCCGCCCAGGCCGACGCCGTGCAGTGCGGCGTCGAGCAGCGCCGGGTGCAGGCCGAACGGCGTACCGTCCAGTTGCTGCGTGCCCAGGCCCGGCTCGGCCGGCGCCGGCTGGATCTCGGCGAACACCTCCCCGTCGCGGCGCCAGGCCCGGCGCAGGCCCTGGAAGAGCGGGCCGTACTCCAGGCCGGCCGCCGCCGCACCTTCGTAGAGGCCGGCGGTGTCGACCGGCTCGGCGCCGGCCGGCGGCCACTCGCCGAGGTCGAAGCCGGCCGGCCGCGCACCGGAGGCGAGCAGACCGGTCGCGTGCCGGGTCCACGGCGTCTCGGCCGGGACGTCCTCGTGGCGCGAGTGCAGGGTCAGCGAACGGCAGCCGGACTCGTCCGGCTGGCCGACCGTGATCCGCAGCAGCACCCCGCCGCGCTCGGGCAGGACCAGCGGCGCGGCCAGCGTGAGTTCCTCCAGCAGGTCGCAGCCGACCTGCTCGCCCGCACGCACGGCCAGCTCGACGAAGGCCGTACCCGGCAGCAGCACCGAGCCCATCACGGCGTGGTCGGCCAGCCACGGCTGGGTGGAGAGCGCGATCCGACCGGTGAACACGAAGCCACCGGAGTCCGGCAGCTCGACCGCCGCACCGAGCAGCGGGTGACCGGTCGGCTCGACACCGACCGTGGCCAGGTCGCCGGCGGAGATGCCCATGTCCAGCCAGTAGCGGTCCTTCTGGAAGGCGTAGGTGGGCAGATCGACCCGCCTGGCGCCCGCGTCCGTGAAGACGGCCGGCCAGTCGAGCCGGACCCCACGCACGTACAGCTGGGCCAGACCCGCGGTGAACGTCTCCACCTCCGCACGGTCGCGGCGCAGCACCGGCGCGAACACCGCCTCCTCGGCCACGCACTCCTGGCCGAGCGCGGAGAGCGTCCCGTCCGGCCCCAACTCCAGGAACGTCCGGACGCCCTCGCTCTCCAGGGTCCGCACGGCATCGGCGAAGCGGACCGCCTCGCGGACGTGCCGTACCCAGTACTCGGGCGAGGTCAGGTCGGCAGCCTGGTCGAGGGTCGAGACGATCGGGATCTTCGGCTCGTGGAACTCCAACCCCTCGGCCACCGCACGGAACTCGGCCAGCATCGGGTCCATCAACGGCGAGTGGAACGCGTGGCTCACCGTCAGCCGCTTCGTCTTGCGGCCCTCGGCGGCCAGCATCTCGGCCACCTCCAGCACCGCATGCTCAGCGCCCGAAATCACCACCGAGGACGGCCCGTTGACCGCCGCGAGGCCCAACTCGGCCTCCCGGCCCGCGAGCAGCGGCAGCACCTCGTCCTCGGCCGCCTGCACCGCCACCATCGCACCACCGGACGGCAGCGCCTGCATCAACCGACCACGCGCCGCCACCAGCTTCGCCGCATCCGCCAGCGACAACACACCCGCCACATGCGCGGCAGCGATCTCACCGATCGAATGCCCGGCCAGCACGTCCGGCCGCACACCCCACGACTCCACCAGACGGAACAGCGCCACCTCGAGCGCGAACAGCGCCGGCTGCGTGCAAGCCGTCTCGTCGATCCGCTCACCCCCGAAGACCACGTCGCGCAGCGGCAGTTCCAGCGCCGCGCACACCGCCTCGAAGGCCGCCGCGAACACCGGGAACGCGCCGTACAACTCAGCGCCCATCCCGGCCCGCTGACTCCCCTGGCCGGTGAAGAGGACGGCGGTCCGCCCACCAGTGACCGACCCCTGCACCAGGCCCGCGGTGGCCGCCGCCTCGCCGGCCGCCAGCGCGTCCAGCCGCCGCAACAGCGCCTCGCGGTCACCGGCGACCAGCACCGCGCGCTGCTCCAGGGCGGTACGCGTGGTCGCCAGCGAGTAGCCGACGTCGACCGGCCGCAACTCGGGCCGTTCCGTCAACAGCGCGCGCAACCGTGCGGCCTGCGCCCGGAGCGCCGGCTCACCCTTGGCCGACAGCACCCAGGGCACCACCCCCGCCGGGGCTCCCGGCTCCGCCGGCTCTCCCCCAGCCACGGGGGTCCCCCCGGCCGAAGGCTGGGGGAGGCTGGAAGGCGCCCCCACGACGGCCTCCGGTGCCTGCTCCAGCACGGTGTGCGCGTTGGTGCCGCTGATGCCGAAGGACGAGACCGCGACCCGGCGCGGCCGGCCGGTCCGCGGCCACTCCCGCGCCTCGGTCAGCAGCTCCACCGCACCCGCTGCCCAGTCCACCTGCGGCGACGGCTCGTCCACGTGCAGGGTCCGCGGCAGCACGCCGTGCCGCATGGCCATCACCATCTTGATCACACCGGCGACGCCGGAGGCCGCCTGGGTGTGGCCCAGGTTCGACTTCACCGAGCCCAGCCAGAGCGGCCGGTCGGCCGAGTGCTCGCGCCCGTACGTGGCCAGCAGCGCCTGCGCCTCGATCGGGTCGCCCAGCGAGGTCCCCGTCCCGTGCGCCTCCACCGCGTCGACCTCGTCGGCCGTGACGCCCGCGTTGGCCAGCGCCGCGCGGATCACCCGCTGCTGCGACGGACCGTTCGGCGCCGTCAGACCGTTGCTCGCGCCGTCCTGGTTGACCGCCGAGCCACGCACCACCGCCAGCACCGGGTGCCCGTTGCGCCGCGCGTCCGACAGCCGCTCGACCAGCAGCATGCCCGCGCCCTCGCCCCAGCCCGTGCCGTCCGCCGCGGCCGCGAAGGACTTGCAGCGCCCGTCGGCCGAGAGCCCGCGCTGCCGACTGAACTCCACGAACGTACCGGGGGTGAACATGACGGTGACACCGCCGGCCAGCGCCATGGTGCACTCGCCGCTGCGCAGCGCCTGCACCGCCAGGTGCAGGGCCACCAACGAGGACGAGCAGGCGGTGTCCACGGTCACCGCCGGCCCCTCCAGCCCGAAGGTGTAGGCGACGCGTCCGGAGACGACGCTGCTGGAGCTGCCGGTGCCGAGGTAACCCTCGACCTCGTCGGGAGCGGCCCGCAGCCGGGTGCCGTAGTCGTGGTACATCACGCCCGCGAAGACGCCGACGGACGTGCCGCGCACGGTCACCGGGTCGATGCCGGCCCGCTCGAAGGCCTCCCAGGTGGTCTCCAGCAGCAGGCGCTGCTGCGGGTCCATGGCCAGCGCCTCGCGCGGCGAGATGCCGAAGAACGCCGGGTCGAAGTAGCTGGAGTCGTGCAGGAACCCGCCCTCGCGGGTGTACGAGGTGCCGGGGGTGTCCGGGTTCGGGTCGTACAGGGCGTCCAGGTCCCAGCCGCGGTCGGTGGGGAAGGTCGAGATCCCGTCGCGTTCCTCGGCGATCAGCCGCCACAGCTCCTCGGGCGAGCTCACCCCGCCCGGGTAGCGGCAGGCCATCGCGACGATGGCGATCGGGTCGTCGACGTCGCTCGCCGCCCGCGCGGTCGCCGGCTCAAGGCTGAACTCCTCCAGCCCACCCAGCAGTTCGTCGCGCAGATGGCCGGCGAGTGCGGTCGGGTTGGGGTAGTCGAAGATCAGCGTCGCGGGCAGCCGCAGGCCGGTGGCCGTGGCCAGCTGGTTGCGCAGCTCGACCGCGGTGAGCGAGTCGAAGCCCAGCTCCTTGAAGGCCCGTTCGGCGTCGACGGCTTCGGCACCGGCGTAGCCGAGGACCGCGGCGATCTGCCGCCGGACCAGGTCGAGGAGCGCCTGCCGCTGCTCGGCGACGGCCAGCGGGGCGAGCCGGCCGACCAGCTCGGACTCGCCGGAGGCCGCACCCACGCCTGCGGACTCCACGGCCCGGCGCAGCGGGGCGCGAACCAGCCCACGCAGCAGCGGGGGCACCGGCCCGGCCGCCGCCTGTGCCCGCAGGGTGGCGGTCCGGATGTGCATCGGCACCAGGACGGCGTCCTCGCTCCGGACCCGCAGCGCGGCGTCGAAGAGCGCCACGCCCTCAGCCGAGCTGAGCGCCCCGAGGCCCGAACGCTCCATCCGGGCACGGTCGTTGTCGTCAAGGTGGCCGCTGACTCCACTGCTCTGCGCCCACAGCCCCCAGTCCAGCGAGGTCGCCGGCAGCCCCGCCGAACGGCGGTGCCCGGCGAGCGCGTCCAGGAAGGCGTTGGCCGCCGCGTAGTTGCCCTGACCGGGACCGCCGAAGAGGCCGGCGGCCGAGGAGAAGAGCACGAACGCCGACAGGTCGAGTCCGGCGGTCAACTCGTGGAGGTGCCAGGCCCCTTCGACCTTGGGTCGCAGCACGCGCTCGACCCGATCCGGGGTGAGCGCGGAGAACACGCCATCGTCGGTGATGCCCGCGGTGTGGACCACCGCCGTCAGCGGACGCCGCAAGGAGCCCAACAACTCGGCCAGCGCCGCCCGGTCGGCCACGTCGCAGGCCGCGATCTCCACCTCGGCGCCCAACTCAGCCAGCTCGGCGAGGAGTTCAGCCGTACCAGGTGTTTCGGCTCCGCGCCGGCTGGTGAGCAGCAGGTGCCGGACGCCGTGCTCGGTCACCAGGTGCCGAGCGAGCAGCGCGCCGAGCGCGCCGGTGCCGCCGGTGACCAGGACGGTCCCCTCCGACCCGAACACGGGAGCCTCGGCCACCGAGACCTCCACCCGAGCCAGCCGCAGCGCGTGCGGCACGCCCCGGCGAATCGCCAGCTGCGGCTCCTCCGCCGTCAAGGCGGCGGTCAGCGCCGACCGCGACGCGGCGTCCTCGTCGGAGTCCACCAGGACGATCCGACCGGGGTTCTCGGTCTGTGCGGAGCGCAGCAGCCCCCAGGCGGCGGCGTGGGCCAGGTCGGTGACACCCACGTCCTCACCGGTCGCCACCGCACCCCGGGTGAGCACCACCAGCGGCGTGTCGGCGAGCCGGTCCTCGGCCAGCCAGGCCTGCGCCAGCGCGAGCACCCGGTTCACGGTCGCGCGCACCACCTCGGGCACATCCGCCACGGAGTCGTCCGAAGCGAAGCACGGGACGACCACCGCCTCGGGCAGCTCCCCGCTCGCCAGCAGCGCGTCGAGGTCGGGGAACGCGGAAACCTCGCCGTCGAACGCGCCCAGGACCGCGGCACCATCACCCAGCACCGCCCAGCGCCCGGTCACCAGGTCGCCCGCGGCCGGCAACGCCACCCACTCCGGACGGAACAGCGACTCGTGGAACGCCGCCCGCGCGGCCCGCAACTGCTCCGCCGACACCGCCCGCAGCACCAACGCGTCCACCGACGCCACCGGCCGCCCGAACTCGTCCGCCAGCTCCAACGACACCCCGTCCGCCCCGACCGGCGCCAACCGCACCCGCAGCGCCGAAGCACCGACCGCGTACAGCGACACGCCGGTCCAGGAGAACGGCAGCCTGCCCTGCCAGTCGGTGTCGTCGGCGGCGGCCAGGCCGAGCGCGTGCAGGGCGGAGTCGAGCAGCGCCGGGTGCAGCCCGAACAGGCCGGCGTCGGCCTCCGCCTGCTGCGGCAGGCGCACCTCGGCGAAGACCTCGCCGTCGCGGCGCCAGGCCCGGCGCAGGCCCTGGAAGACCGGGCCGTAGTCGAAGCCCAGCTCGATCAGGTTCTGGTAGCGGCCGTCCAGCTCGATCTCGGTCGCGCCGGCCGGCGGCCACTCCTCCAGACCGAGGTCGGAGCCGGCCGGCCGCGCACCGGAGGCGAGCAGACCGGTCGCGTGCCGGGTCCACGGCTCCTCGGCCGGGACGTCCTCGCGACGCGAGTGCAGGCTGAGCGCACGGCGGCCGGTCGGGTCCGCCGCCGCCACGGTGAGACGCAGCTGCACCCCGCCCTGCTCGGGCAGGACCAGCGGCGCGGCCAGTGTGAGTTCCTCCAGCAGGTCGCAGCCGACCTGCTCGCCGGCGCGCACGGCCAGCTCGACGAAGGCCGTGCCCGGCAGCAGCACCGAGCCCATCACGGCGTGGTCGGCCAGCCACGGGTGGGTGGAGAGCGCGAGCCGGCCGGTGAACACGAAGCCACCGGAGTCCGGCAGTTCGGCCGCCGCGCCGAGCAGCGGGTGGTCGGTCGCGCCGAGACCGGCCATGGTGACGTCTCCGGCGCCCAGCGCCGGGACGTCGGGCCAGTAGTGCTCGCGCTGGAAGGCGTAGGTGGGCAGGTCCACCCGGCGGGCGCCCTGGCCGGCGAAGACCGCCTCCCAGTCCACGGACACGCCCTGGACGTACGCCTGGGCGAGGGCGCCGGTCAGCGTGCGCACCTCCGGACGGCCCGCGCGCAGCGCCGCCGCGAACACCGCCGGCTCGGCCACGCACTCCGGCCCGAGAGCGGACAGCACCCCGTCCGGGCCCAGCTCGACGAAGGTGGTGACGCCCTGGGTCTCCATCGTGCGCACCGCGTCGAGGAAGCGCACGGCCTCGCGGACGTGGCGCACCCAGTACTCGGGCGAGGTCAGGTCGGCAGCCTGGTCGAGGGTCGAGACGATCGGGATCTTCGGCTCGTGGAACTCCAACCCCTCGGCCACCGCACGGAACTCGGCCAGCATCGGGTCCATCAGCGGCGAGTGGAACGCGTGGCTCACCGTCAGCCGCCTCGTCTTGCGACCCTGCTCCGCCAGCTTCTCGGCCACCGCCAGCACCGCCGCCTCGGCACCCGAAAGCACCACCGAGGACGGCCCGTTGACGGCCGCGACACCCACCTCACCGGCCAGCAGCGGCAGCACCTCGTCCTCGGCCGCCCGCACCGCCACCATCGCACCACCGGACGGCAGCGCCTGCATCAACCGACCACGCGCCACCACCAGCTTCGCCGCATCCGCCAGCGACAACACACCCGCCACATGCGCGGCCGCCAACTCACCGATCGAATGCCCGGCCAGCACGTCCGGCCGCACACCCCACGACTCCAGCAGCCGGAAGAGCGCCACCTCGACGGCGAACAGCGCCGGCTGCGCGCAGCCGGTCCGGTGGATCAGGTCACCCTCGGTCGCGAACAGGACGTCCCGCAGCGGGCGGTCCAGGTGCTGGTCCAGGTGCGCGAAGACCTCGTCCAGCGCGTCCGCGAAGACCGGATGGGTGTCGTACAACTCCGCGCCCATGCCCGGACGTTGGCTGCCCTGGCCGGTGAAGAGGAAGGCCGTCCGGCCCAGCCCGGCGGTGCCCTCGACCAGCCCCAGCGCCTCCTCCCCCGCGGCCAGCGCGGTCAGCGCCCGCAGGTGGCCCGCCAGGTCCGCCGCCACCACCACGGCCCGGTGCTCCAGCGCGGCCCGGGTGGTCGCCAGCGAGTAGCCGACGTCGACCGAGCGCGCCTCGGGCTGCTCCGCCAGCTGGGCGCGCAACCGCTCCGCCTGCGCCCGGAGCGCTCCCGCATCGCGCGCGGACAGCGGCCACGGCACCACCGGCGCCGTCACGGTCGCCTCGACGACCGGCTCTCCCCCAGCCATGGGGGTCCCCCCGGCCGAAGGCTGGGGGAGGCTGGGAGGTGCCCCCACGGCGACCTCCGGCCCCTGCTCGACGATCACATGCGCGTTGGTCCCGCTGACGCCGAAGGACGACACCGCCGCCCGGCGCGGCCGACCGGTCTCCGGCCACTCCCGCGCCTCGGTGAGCAGCTCCACCGCACCCGCCGCCCAGTCCACCTTCGGCGACGGCTCGTCCACGTGCAGGGTCCGCGGCAGCACGCCGTGCCGCATCGCCAGCACCATCTTGATGATCCCCGCCACGCCCGCCGCGGCCTGGGTGTGCCCGATGTTGGACTTCACCGACCCCAGCCACAGCGGCCGTTCACGGTCCTGCCCGTACGTCGCCAGCAGCGCCTGCGCCTCGATCGGGTCACCCAGCGAGGTCCCCGTGCCGTGCGCCTCGACCGCGTCCACCTCACCGGCGGTCAGCCCGGCCGAGGCCAGCGCCTGCCGGATCACCCGCTGCTGCGACGGACCGTTCGGCGCCGTCAGACCGTTGCTCGCGCCGTCCTGGTTGACGGCCGAACCACGGACCACCGCCAGCACCGGGTGCCCGTTGCGCCGCGCGTCGGAGAGCCGCTCGACCAGCAGCATGCCCACGCCCTCGCCCCAACCGGTGCCGTCCGCCGCCGCCGCGAACGCCTTGCACCGGCCGTCGGCGGCCAGGCCGCGCTGCCGGCTGAAGTCGACGAACGCGCCGGGGGTGGACATCACGGTGACACCACCGGCCAGCGCCAGCGAGCACTCGCCGGCCCGCAGCGCCTGGATCGCCCAGTGCAGGGCCACCAACGAGGACGAACAGGCGGTGTCCACGGTCACCGCCGGGCCCTCCAGGCCCAGGCAGTACGCGACGCGCCCGGACATCACGCTGGCCGCGTTGCCGGTGCCGAGGAAGCCCTCGGAGCCGTCCGGCGCGCTCAGGATGAGCGGCAGGTAGTCCTGACCGTTGGTGCCGGTGAAGACGCCCGTCCGGCTGCCGCGCAGGCCGGACGGGTCGATACCGGCCCGTTCGAACGCCTCCCAGGAGGTCTCCAGCAGCAGCCGCTGCTGCGGGTCCATCGCCAGCGCCTCGCGCGGCGAGATCCCGAAGAAGCCGGGGTCGAAGGCGCCGGCATCGGCCAGGAAGCCGCCCTCGCGGACGTAGGAGGTGCCGGGGTGCTCGGGGTCGGGGTCGTACAGGGCGTCCAGGTCCCAGCCACGGTCGTCCGGGAACCCGGCGAGCGCGTCCGTGCCGGCGGCCAGCAGCCGCCAGAGCTCCTCGGGCGTGCTCACGCCGCCGGGGAAGCGACAGGCCATGCCGACGATGGCGATCGGATCGTCGTCGTCCGGCCGGCCCGGGACCACCGCGTCCGAGGCGGTCTCCGGTGCGGAGCCCAGGAGTTCGGCGCAGAGCAGTTCGGCGAGCGCGGTGGCGTTGGGGTAGTCGAAGACCAGGGTCGCGGGCAGTCGCAGGCCGGTGAGCGCGGCGAGCAGGTTGCGCAGCTCGACCGCGGTCAGCGAGTCGAAGCCCAACTCGCGGAAGGCACGGGCCGGTTCGACGGCGTCCAGGTCCGAGTAGCCGAGCACGGCGGCGACCTGGGCACGGACGAAGTCCAGTGCGAGGCGGCCGCGTTCGCCCTCGGTGGCGGCGGACAGCCGCTGCCGCAGCGAGGAGCTGTCGGCCTGCTCGCCGTACTCCGCCTCCGCGTCCGCCAACGCCTTCACCGCCTCGGGCAGTTCGGCGAAGAGGGTGCTGGGCCGGATCGCGGTGTACTGGGGTGCGAAGCGGTCCCAGAGCACGTCCACCACGAGCGAGAAGGTCTCGTCGTGGTCCAGCGCGTGCTGCATCGCGGCGATCGCGAGCTCGGGTGCCAGGGCCGGCACGCCGCCACGGCGCAGGCGCTCGGTGACCACGTCGTCCACCGCCATGCCGCCCTCGGCCCAGGCGCCCCAGGCCATCGTGGTGGCGGGCAGGCCGGCGGCCCGGCGCTGCTCGGCGAGCGCGTCCAGGAACGCGTTGGCGGCGGCGTAGTTGGCCTGGCCGGGGCCACCGAAGGTGCCGGCGAAGGAGGAGAACAGCACGAACGCCGACAGGTCCAGCCCGCGGGTCAGCTCGTCCAGGTTGACGGCCGCGTCCACCTTGGGCCGCAGCACGCCGGCCAGCCGCTCCGGGGTCAGCGCGTCCAGCACACCGTCGTCCAGCACACCGGCCGCGTGCACCACGGTGGTCAGCGGGTACTCGGCGGGCAGCGCGGCCAGCAGCTCGGCGAGCGCGGCGCGGTCGGCGACGTCGCAGGCGGCGACGGTCACCCGGGCGCCGAGCGCGGTCAGCTCGGCCTCCAGCTCGGCCACACCGGCGGCGCCTCGGCCGCGCCGGCTGGTCAGCACCAGGTGCTCGGCTCCGGCCCGGGCCAGCCAGCGGGCGACGTGGGCGCCGAGCGCGCCGGTGCCACCGGTCACCAGCGCCGTGCCGCGCGGGGTCCAGCCCTGCGCCGGGGCCTCGCCGCGCGGCGCGCGCAGCAGCCGGCGGGCCAGGATGCCGGAGGGACGGATCGCCAGGTGGTCCTCGTCGCCGAGGTCACCGAGCACGGCGGCCAGCCGGCCGAGCGCGCGCTCGTCGGCCGTCTCGGGCAGGTCGACCAGGCCGCCCCAGCGCTCGGGGTACTCCTGCGCCACGACCCGGCCCAGACCCCAGATCTGCGCCTGGCCCGGGTGCTCCAGCCGGTCGGAGCGACCGGTCGAGACGGCGCCGCGGGTGGCGCACCACAGCGGTGCCTCGATGCCGGCGTCCCCGAGCGCCTGGACCAGGGCCAGGGTGCCGGTGAGGGCGGCGGGCACCGAGGGGAGGCCGGGGTGCGCGCTGTCGTCCAGCGCGACCAGGGAGAGCACGCCGTCGACCGGCTGCCCCTCCTCGGGCAGCGCGGCGCGCAGCCGCTCGGCCAGCGCCGTCCGGTCCGCGGTCGCCGCATCGAACTCGACCCACCGGACGGTCACACCGCGCTGGGACAGCGCCCGGCCGGCGGCGGCCGGCCACTCGTGCTCCCGCTGCCCGGCCGGGACCACCAGCACCCAGTGGCCCGCGACCGCCGCGCGCGGCGCCTCGGTGGTCGGCCGCCAGCCGATCCGGTAACGCCAACCGTCCACGGTGGAGCGGTCGCGGCTCTGCCGGCGCCAGGCGGTCAGCGCGGGCAGCACCGAGCTCAGCGGCTGGTCGCCGTCCAGGTCCAGGGTGGTGGTGAGGGCCTGCAGGTCGCCGCGCTCGACGGCCTCCCAGAACCGGGCGTCCACCGCGTCGGTGCCGGCCGGGCCGGCCGTCGCGGTCTCGGCCCAGGCGGCGGCGGTCGGCCAGTAGCGGCGGTGCTGGAAGGCGTAGCTGGGCAGGTCCACCCGGCGGGCGCCGAGGCCGGCGTAGTACGCCCGCCAGTCGACGACCGCGCCGCGCACCTGGACCTGGGCGAGGGCGGTGGTCAGTGTCCGGGTCTCGGGGCGGTCACCGCGCAGCACCGGCGCGAACACCGCGTCCCCGCTCACGCACTCCTGACCGAGCGCGGAGAGCGTCCCGTCCGGGCCCAACTCCAGGAACGTGCGGACGCCTTCGGCCTCCAACGCCGCGATCGCGGCACGGAACCGGACGGCCTCGCGGACGTGGCGCACCCAGTACTCGGGCGAGGTCAGGTCGGCGGACTGGTCGAGGGTCGAGACGATCGGGATCCGCGGCTCGTGGAACTCCAACTCCTCGGCCACCGCGCGGAACTCGTCCAGCATCGGGTCCATCAGCGGCGAGTGGAACGCGTGGCTGACCGTGAGCCGCTTGGTCTTGCGCCCCTGCTCCGCCAGCTTGGCCGCAACCGCCAGCACGGCCGCCTCGGCGCCCGAAAGCACCACCGAGGACGGACCGTTGACGGCCGCGATCCCCAACTCGGCCTCCCGGCCGGACAGCAGCGGCAGCACCTCGTCCTCGGCCGCCCGCACCGCCACCATCGCACCAGCGGACGGCAGCGCCTGCATCAACCGACCACGCGCCGCCACCAGCTTCGCCGCGTCCGCCAGCGACAACACACCCGCCACATGCGCGGCCGCCAACTCACCGATCGAATGCCCGGCCAGCACGTCCGGCTTCACACCCCACGACTCGACCAGGCGGAAGAGCGCCACCTCGACGGCGAAGAGCGCGGGCTGGGTGTAGCCGGTCTCGTCGATCCGGTCACCCGTGAAGACGACATCCTTCAGCGGCCGCTCCAGGTGCCGGTCCAGCTCCGCGCACACGGCGTCGAAGGCCGCCGCGAACGCCGGGAACGAGCCGTACAACTCGGCGCCCATGCCAGCCCGCTGGCTCCCCTGGCCGGTGAAGAGGAACGCCAGCCGGCCCTCGGCCACCGAGCCCCGGACGACGTTCGCCGCCGGCTCACCCGATGCCAGCGCACCCAGCCCGCGCAGGAACTCCTCGCGCTCACCGGCCACCAGCACGGCCCGACGCTCCAGCGCCGCCCGGCCGGTCGCCAACGAGTGGCCCACGTCGAGCGGTTCGAGCCCGGGCTCGGCCTCCAGCCGCTCCCGCAGCCGAGCCGCCTGGGCGCGCAGTGCCTCCTCGCTCCGGCCGGCCAGCGGCCAGGGCAGCACGGCGGGCGCCGGGACCGCCGACTCGGCGCCCGCCTCCGCGACCTCGTCGGCGGGTGGCTGCTCGATGATGGTGTGCGCGTTGGTGCCGCTCATCCCGAACGAGGAGATGCCCACCCGCCGCGGCTGCCCGGTCTCGGGCCAGGGCCGGGCCTCGGTGAGCAATGAGACCGCCCCGGCCGACCAGTCGACGTTCCGGGTCGGCTCGTCCACGTGCAGGGTCTTGGGCAGCACGCCGTGCCGGATCGCCATCACCGTCTTGATCACCCCGGCGACGCCGGCGGCGGCCTGGGTGTGCCCGATGTTGGACTTCAACGAGCCCAACCACAGCGGGCGTTCACGGTTCTGGCCGTAGGTGGCGAGCAGCGCCTGGGCCTCGATCGGGTCACCCAGCCGGGTCCCCGTGCCGTGCGCCTCGACGGCGTCCACCTGGTCGGGGGTCAGCCGGGCGCTGGCGAGCGCCTGGAGGATGACCCGCTGCTGGGACGGGCCGTTGGGCGCCGTCAGACCGTTGCTCGCGCCGTCCTGGTTGACCGCCGAGCCGCGCACGATCGCCAGCACCGGGTGCCCGTTGCGCCGCGCGTCGGAGAGCCGCTCGACCAGCAGCATGCCGGCGCCCTCGGCCCAGCCGGTGCCGTCGGCGGCGTCCGCGAAGGACTTGCAGCGGCCGTTGGCCGCCAGCCCGCGCTGGCGGCTGAAGTCGACGAAGGTGCCCGGGGTGTTCATCACCGTGACACCGCCGGCCAGCGCCAGCGAGCACTCGCCGTTGCGCAGCGCCTGCACCGCCAGGTGGAGCGCCACCAGGGAGGACGAGCAGGCCGTGTCCACCGTCACCGCCGGGCCCTCCAGGCCCAGGCTGTAGGCGATCCGGCCGGAGACGACGCTGGCCGCGTTGCCGGTGCCGAGGTAGCCCTCGACGTCGTCCGCGGAGTTCAGCAGGACGGCCAGGTAGTCCTGACCGCTGGTCCCGGCGAAGACGCCGACCCGGCTGCCGTGCACCGACAGCGGGTCGATGCCGGCCCGCTCGAACGCCTCCCAGGACGTCTCCAGCAACAGCCGCTGCTGCGGGTCCATCGCCAGCGCCTCGCGCGGGCTGATGCCGAAGACGGTCGGGTCGAAGTGGGCGAGGTCGTGCAGGAAGCCGCCCTCGCGGGTGTACGAGGTGCCGGGGTGGTCCGGGTCCGGGTGGTAGAGCGCCTCGACGTCCCAGCCACGGTCGGCCGGGAACTCGGACATCGCGTCCCCGCCGGCGGCGACCAGCTGCCACAGCTCCTCGGGCGAGGCCACCCCGCCCGGGAACCGACAGCTCATGGCGACGATGGCGATCGGTTCCTGGTCCTTGGCCTCCACCTCGCGCAGCCGCAACCGGGTCTGGTGCAGATCGGCCGTCACCCGCTTGAGATAGCCGCGGAGTGTCTCTTCATTCGCCATTTAACGTGACCTCTTTACGGCGTTCCGGCTGCCGATCCGCGGTGGGGCCGCTTGCGATCGAAACGATATCCGGCGTCACGCTAGAGCTGCCCCACTGGACCGCCAACCCCTACCCACCCCCTAGGTGACGTCCGGTAATTCGTCGCGCGCGGCGAGGGAACGGCGGCCACCGCGAATAGGGGTGAACCTGGTTCCGAATAGGGGTCAAAGGGGTCGAACAGGAGGCCGGCCAGGGTTCGGCGGATTTCCCGGCCCGCCTAGGCTGGTGCCCCAGCAGAGTATGCGAACCAGTCGATGAACCAGCTGCACCAATCGAATGCGGAATGCGACGTAACGTCCACCGGGGAGATGTGTTGAACGACAAGCCTCAGACGCCCGAGCACCGCCTGGAGATCGACCGGTCGACGGCGCCCGGCCGGGAGCCGGGGCCGATCGACCTCCGCCGGTACTACGCGCACCCCGCCTACTCGGGCATCGCGACCTTCATGGGTGTTCCGTACTGCCTCAACCAGGAGGACCTGCGGGCCGGGAACGTCGACGTGGCCGTGCTGGGCATCCCGCTGGACGCCTCGGTCGGCCACCGCGGCGCGTCGTACGGGCCCCGCATGATCCGGTCCGACGAGCGCTACATCTTCAACACCCCCGAAGCGGTGATCAACGCCAGCACCCGGATCAACCCGTTCGACGTGCTGAAGGTGGTGGACTACGGCGACGCGGCCGTGGACCCCTTCAGCACGGCGAACTCGATCGGCCCGATCCGGGCGCTGGTCCGGGAGATCGCCGAGGTGGGGGCGGTGCCGGTGCTGCTCGGCGGCGACCACTCGCTGCTCTGGCCGAGCGTCGGCGCGCTGGCCGACGTCTACGGCCCGGAGAAGATCGGTGTCATCCACTTCGACGCCCACCCCGACTGCCACGACACCATGTTGGGCCACCGGGTGACCCACAGCACCCCGATCCGGCGGATCATCGAGGACGAGAAGATCCCGGCCGGCAACGTGGTCCAGGTCGGCCTGCGCACCGTCACCGGCCCCGACAACCAGCTGTTCAACTGGATGCGCCGGCAGGGCATGAAGTCGCACTTCATGGCGGAGATCGAGCAGATCGGCTTCCACGCCGTCCTCGACAAGGCGATCGCCGAGGTGCAGGAGAACGCCGAGTTCGTCTACCTCTCGCTGGACATCGACGTGCTCGACCCGGCCTTCGCCCCCGGCACCGGCACCCCCGAGCCCGGCGGCCTGACCAACCGTGAGCTGTTCCCGGCCTTCCGCCGGATCTGCCACGAGACCAAGGTCATCGGCATGGACGTGGTCGAGGTCGCGCCGCACCTGGACGCCGGCTACTCCACCACGATGAACGCCCGCCGCGCCATCTTCGAGGGCCTGACCGGCCTGGCGATGAACCGCCTGAAGATCACCGGACCGAACTACCTCAACCCCATCGTCTCCGGCCAGATCAAGTTCCCCATGGGCTGACCGGCTACCGCCCGGGCGCGCGGGTGCGCTGCGGCGGAGTGGCCGTGCTCCCCGCGCCCCGGCACGATCCCGTCGTCTTGGTCGACGAGGTGTAGTCCTCGCGCAGCGCCACCACGGCGGGCAGCAGGTCACCGGTGCGCAGCAGGACCCGACCGTCCGGGGTGCGCACGTCCCACAGCGCGTCACCGGCCTGGACGGCGGTGCCCAGGCAGAGCGGGCGGGTGATGTCGGTGACGTCACTGAAGGTGACCCGTTCGGCGGTGGCGGCTGCCGAGTAGGTGCGGCCCATGCACTTCACGAGCACCGCCCGGGCGCCGACCTCCTCGAATCCCAGCACGTGGGGGACGGCGGCGGCATCGGCGTCCTGGCGGACCGGGGACTCCAGCATGGGCCGTCACTCCAGGCAATCGTTCTGAAACACAGAGTTAACTGTGCCACAGTCGCGCCGCCCGCTCAAACAGTCCGTCCGCCCCGACTCCGCCGGCCCGGGCCCAGCGGCTCGGGCTCAGGAGCCGACCGGGTCGAGCAGGTCCTCGAAGGCGTCCGGCAGCGCCTTCCACCCCGGCTCCCCGGCCGCGAGCTCGACGTCGGTGAGCAGGCAGGAGTCGAGCAGTTCGGTGATCCCGTCGACGTCCAACCCCTGGGCGGTGAAGCTCAGCTGCTGCACCCGGTCGCCGTGCCGGCGGTCCCAGTCGAGGGCGGCGGCGGCCCGCCGAGCGGGCGGGTAGAGCTCCCAGGCGGCGTCCGGCAGCGCGGCGAGCCAGGGGCCGCACTCCTCGACCGCCAGGTTGGCCCCCGCCGCGTCCCAGGCCAGCATCAGGTCCGGCCGGTTGGCCAGCCAGAACCGCCCCCGGCTGCGCTGGGCGGCCGGGACCAGCTCCTCCAGCGCCTCGTACAGCCGCTCGGGGTGCAGCGGCCGACGGCGCTCCCAGACCAGGGTGGCCACGCCCGCCTCGTCGGCCTGCTGCGGCAGCAGGGCGAGCGCCGGGTTGACCCGGTCCCGGGCGGCGGCCACGTCGAACCCGGCGAGCGCGGCGGCGCCCAGCGTGCCCGTCCCGAGCTTCACCGCCCGCACCGTCGGGTGGAGTTGGCGCAGCATGGCGAGGCCGGCGTGCAACTCGGCGCTCCCGGCGGCCTCCTGCGCGGCGGCGACGGCCAACACCCCGGCGTACTCGATCTGGTGGGCCAGCGCCTCGGCGAGGGTGCGCTCGTCGTCGGCGCAGGTGTGCAGCCGATGCTCGGAGAGCTGGTCCGAGACCGAGAGTTCGGGGACGACCCGCAGCGGGTCCACGGCGGTGACCACGCCGACCACGTCCACCACCTCGTGCATGCACCGGTCGCCGGACTCACCGCCCGCGATCACCTCGACCAGCGGGTGCGGGTCGCTGCCGCCCCACAGCTCCACCACGGCGAGGCGATGGCGACCGGCCTCGGCGATCCGCCGCAGTTCGGGCAGCAGGTCCTCGCGCAGGGCGCAGCACGGACAGTCGTTGGTGAGCGGCACCCGGACGTCGTGCAGCGGCCCCGAGGCGTCCCGGGCCTCCCGACGGACCCGGCCCTCGCCGGCCCGGGCGAGGTCGTGGTGCAGCACCACCGCGTCCCGGTGGGCTTCGAGCAGTTCCAGGACGGCCTGGCGGCGGGCGGCCTCGTGCAGGCCGCCGACCACCACCACGGGCAGCAGGCTGGATGGGGACACCCCTTGGTCTTCCTTTCCGATCGAGTTCGGTGCCGGTGCTACCAGCTGGCCTTGCGGACGCCCGGGAGGAACCCGGCGTGGGCCTGCTGTCGCAGGCCGATCCGGGAGAGGCCGAAGGCGCGCACGTACCCGCGCGGGCGGCCGTCGACGGCGTCGCGGTTGCGCACCCGGGTGGCACTGGCGTCGCGCGGCTGGCGTTGCAGCTCGGCCTGCGCGGCGGCGCGGCCCTCGGGCGTGGTGGCCGGGTTCGCGATCAGCCGCTTGAGTTCGGCCCGCCGCTCGGCGTACCGGGCGACGATCTCGCGGCGCTGCTCGTTCTTGGCAATCTTGCTGCGCTTGGCCATCAGATCTTCTCCCCACGGGCGCGCACCCGGGCGACGGCCCGCTCGATGCCGAGCTTGTCGACCGTTTTGATGCCCTTGGCGCTGAGCGTCAGGCGCACGAAGCGGCCCTCGCTGGGCAGCCAGTAACGCTTGGTCTGGATGTTCGGATCGAAGCGGCGCCGGGTGCGGCGGTGCGAGTGCGAGATGGTGTTGCCGAACCCGGGCTGGCGGCCGGTGAGTTGGCAGTGGGCGGACATGGCGTCTCCGTGTCGACTGGGGGCAGGGCGGGAGGCCGGGCGGGGAATGCCACGACTGCCGCCGGCGTTGAATCGACACTACACCACATGAAAACGAAAACCATTACGCTAGTGTGGTGCGGCAACCGCCACACCCCGCCCGGAAGGACACCCATGGCCCGCAACGAACTGCGCCCGATCATCAAGCTCCGGTCCACCGAAGGGACCGGCTACACCTACGTCACCCGCAAGAACCGCCGCAACGACCCCGACCGCCTCGTCCTGCGCAAGTACGACCCGGTCGCCCGCAAGCACGTGCTCTTCCGCGAAGAACGCTGACCCCGCCCACCTCCACCTCTGGGAGACCGCCATGAAGCCCGGCATCCACCCCGAGTACCGCCCCGTCGTCTTCCGCGACAACGCCGGCGGCCTCGCCTTCCTCACCCGCTCCACCGCCACCAGCACCCGCACCATCGAGTGGGAGGACGGCAACACCTACCCCGTCGTCGACGTCGAGATCTCCTCCGCCAGCCACCCCTTCTACACCGGCACCGCCCGCGTCCTGGACACCGCCGGCCGCGTCGAACGCTTCCAGCGCCGCTACGGACTCACCGGCTCGAAGCCCGGCACGGCCAACTGACTCCAGGTCGACTCCGCCGGCCACCCGAGAGGAGCGAGATGCCCCCGCAAGGCGAGCCGCCGCCACTGCCCGTCGCCGTGCTCGGCGGCCTCGCCACCGGAGTCCGCGACTGCGTCGCCGACCTGGCGCGCATCGAGACCCCCGGGCTGGCGGCGCTCGCCCTGCGGGCCCACCCCGACGGCCGGGGGCTCTCCTGGCGGCTGCTGGAGCGCTCCGGGCCGGTGGACGGCGGCTCGGTACCGGTGGACTGCGACCGGGGGCCCGCGTCCCGCCCGTCCTCCTCCCGCCTCCTGCCGGCGGCCCTGCTGCCGCTCCTGTTGCGGCTGGCTCGCGCCGGCCGCCACCGGCACCTGCTGCTCACGCTCCCGCCCGGGATGGAAGCCGACCCGGTCGCCCTCGGCCTGCTGCACGGCCACGCGCGCGGGCAGGCGCTCGCCGACCACCTGCGGATCGACACGGTCGCCGTCGCCGTCGACCTCTCCCGCGTCGAGGACGACCTCAACAGCGGCGACCGGCTCGCGCGGCACGGGCTCGCCCTCGGCCCCCACGACCGGCGCACCCTGGCCGAGACCGCCGCCCGGCACCTGGAGAGCGCCGACCTGGTGGTGACCGCGAGCACGAACGACCCCGACCCCACCACCTCCGCACGCGCCACGGCGCTGATCCGCCACCTCGCCCCTGCCGCCACCACGACCCACATCTGCCACGACCCACTGACCGGGTCACTCCGCACGTCCGACCCCGCGCCCCTGACCGGCGCGAACCTCTTCGACGCCGACCGGGCCCGGGACCGGCACGGGCCGCTACCCCCGCCCACTCGACCGCCCGCGCCCGAGTACGGGGTCCGCTCCACCCACTGGACCTCCCGCCGACCGCTGCACGCGCGACGCCTCCACGACGCGCTGGAACAGATCTGTGCGGGCACCCTCCGCGGCCACGGCCACCTGTGGCTGGCCAACCGCCCCGGCACCATCCACCGCTGGGAGTCCGCCGGCGAGCACCTGGCCATCCAGACCACCGGC
>NZ_JBVHLF010000052.1:44885-54932 GCF_055559155.1 Kitasatospora sp. NPDC024654 | reverse complement strand
TACCCCACCAAACTCCCAGAAAGCGCCCCCGCGCTACCCAACACCACCAACGCGCCCGCTGATTGATCGGCTACACCACGAAGGGGGACATGACCGGATTGAGGTTCTCCAGTTTGACCACGCGTTCGCGTCCGCCGCGGAGCGACCGGACGAACACGCCGAATGAGTGCACCGACATGACTTTCAGCAGCTCGCCGGTACCGCGGTCGTACGCGACCTCACCCGTCCTGGGCCCCCAGTGGACGTCAGCCATGGTCCGGCCCCGCCGCCTCATGCTGGGCCACCGTCCAGGCCGAGGCCGCACCATAGCTGTGGAACACCAGCGGCGTGCCGTCCGGATGTGTCACGGTCCTGCCAGGCTCCCAGCGGTCGGCGACTCCCCACGCATACTCGATCAGCCCATACGGCTTCGCCAGCGGGACGACCCCGCAGCGGGGACGGTTTCCGGACTCACTGCGAACAACAGCTGACACGGCTGCCGGCCTCTCCCTGTTCAGGCCATCGCTGACCCTTCAGGTGTACTTCCTCCCGGTTCGCCTGCCAGTGGCCGCAGTAGTGGCCAGACCGAACGCCCTGCACATCGGCATCCCGATCAAGTCACCTCGGGTGGGCCGGCGTTGGTCCCAGGGCCGACTCGCCTCCGCCCTGTGTGACGCGTCGGGCCGGTCCACACTGACCCGCGAGGAGGTCAGCCGGTGGGAGAACGCGAAGCGGTCGGTCGGCCCGTTCTGGCTGCACCACATCGCCACGGTGTTCGATCTGCCACTGGAGGTGTTCGAGGCGGCAGCAGTCGGCCATCCCTCCCCGGCGAGCGAAGTCGCACGACAACGGCTACTCAACAGTCTCGGCGAGCCCGCCACCGTCGATGAGTGGCACGCCGTGACCTCCGACTACGGCCGCGACTTCATGAGCCTCCCGGCCCGCGTGGTCGAGCCGCGACTGGCCGGCGACCTCCTGCTGTTACAACGCAACCTGCGAGTCCTCCAACGACTTTGGGAGCCGGCCGCACGCCTGTCCGTCATCATGGGCATGGCCTCGGCTTCGCTCGACGGACCCGCCGCCTCTGCGCGCTGGTACCGGACGGCGGTCAGGGCGGCGGACCACTCCGGCAACACCTGGCTCCGCGAATGGAAACGCGGGCAGGGTGCCCTCGCACTGGCCTACGAGGGCGCCGATCCGTCCCGCCTGGTGCCGCTCGCCACCGCCGGCCTGGCACTGTCCGGGCGGCCTTCGCTGGGACGCCTCTGTGCCTACCTGGCGAAGGCACACTGCTACGCGCGGCTCGGTGAGCCGGTGCTGGCCGAGGGAGCTCTGCGGCAGGCGGACGAGATCTTCCCTCTGGTGGACTCCCCCGACCATGCCACGGTGTTCGGCATGCCCGAGTGGGGCCACAGCCTCACGAAGACCCTCGTCCACGCCCGGCTCGGCGACGTGGAGCAGTCGCAGCGGGAACAGGACACCGCCGACCGGCTCCGTCCGGGCGGCCTCGGCCGGTTCGCCGCTCACACGAGCGTGCACCGGGCGCTGTCCGTGGTGAAGGCCGGGGACACCGAGACGGGTCTCACCATGGCCAGGGAGACCCTCGCGGCGCTGCCCGCCGACCACCGGAGCACGGTCCTCGGCGGGTTCGTCGCAGAGGTGAAGTCAGCCGCCGGCATCGGCACTCAAGCCTGAGGCCGCGGAACGCCGCAGGGCGGCCACCCCGGTGGGGTGGCCGCCCTGCGGCGTCAACCATGGACTCAGCCGGTGTACGGGCCGTAGTCGTAGTCGTCCAGCGGGACCGCCTGGCCGGAGCCGGCGCCGAAGGGCGACAGGTCGTAGTCGTCGTAGCCGACGGCCGAGTACATCGCGGCCTTGGCCTCCTCGGTCGGCTCGACCCGGATGTTGCGGTAGCGGGGCAGGCCCGTACCGGCCGGGATGAGCTTACCGAGGATGACGTTCTCCTTGAGGCCCAGCAGCGGGTCCGACTTGGCGTGGATCGCCGCGTCGGTGAGCACCCGGGTCGTCTCCTGGAAGGAGGCGGCCGACAGCCAGGACTCGGTGGCCAGCGAGGCCTTGGTGATACCCATCAGCTGCGGACGGCCGGAGGCCGGGTGGCCGCCTTCCGACACCACGCGACGGTTCTCCTGCTCGAAGCGGCCGCGCTCGACGAGCTCGCCCGGGAGCAGCTCGGCGTCGCCCGACTCGATGATCGTCACGCGGCGGAGCATCTGCCGGATGATGATCTCGATGTGCTTGTCGTGGATCGACACACCCTGCGAGTTGTAGACCTTCTGGACCTCGGCCACCAGGTGAACCTGGACGGCACGCTGGCCCATGATCCGCAGGACGTCGTGCGGGTTGGTGGCACCCATGGTCAGCTTCTGGCCGACCTCCACCGACTCGCCCTCGCTGACCAGCAGCTTCACACGCTTGGAGACCGGGTAGGCGATCTCCTCGGTGCCGTCGTCGGGGGTGACGACGATCTTGCGGGTCTTCTCGGTGTCCTCGATCCGGACCCGGCCCTGCGCCTCCGAGATCGGGGCCACACCCTTGGGGGTACGGGCCTCGAAGAGCTCGACGACACGCGGCAGACCCTGGGTGATGTCGTCACCGGCCACACCACCGGTGTGGAAGGTACGCATGGTCAGCTGGGTACCGGGCTCACCGATGGACTGGGCGGCGATGATGCCGACCGCCTCACCGATGTCGACCAGCTTGCCGGTGGCCAGCGAACGCCCGTAGCACATGGCGCAGGTGCCGACGGCCGACTCGCAGGTCAGGATCGAGCGGGTCTTGACCTCGCCGATGCCGTGCCGGATCAGCTCGTCGATCAGCACGTCACCGAGGTCGGTGTTGGCGGTCGCGATGAGCTTGCCGTCCACCGAGATGTCCTCGGCGAGCATCCGGGCGTAGACGCTGGTCTCGACGTCGTCGGCCTTGCGCAGCACACCGTCCGCGCCGACCGCGCCGATCGCCAGCTTGAGGCCGCGCTCGGTGCCGCAGTCCTCCTCGCGGATGATCACGTCCTGCGAGACGTCCACCAGACGACGGGTCAGGTAACCCGAGTCGGCGGTACGCAGCGCGGTGTCGGCCAGACCCTTACGGGCACCGTGGGTGGAGATGAAGTACTCCAGCACGGACAGGCCCTCACGGAAGGACGCCTTGATGGGACGCGGAATCGTCTCGTTCTTGGCGTTCGACACCAGACCACGCATACCGGCGATCTGACGCATCTGCATCATGTTTCCACGAGCACCCGAGTCGACCATCATGAAGATGGGGTTGGTCTTCGGGAAGTTCGCGTTCATCGCCTCGGCGACCTCGTTGGTCGCCTTGGTCCAGATGTTGACGAGCTCCTGCTTGCGCTCGTCGTTGGTCATCAGACCGCGCTCGTAGTTCTTCTGGACCTTCTCGGCCTGCGCCTCGTAGCCCTCGAGGATCTGGGGCTTGCTCGGCGGCACGACGACGTCCGAGATCGAGACGGTGACACCGGACCGGGTCGACCAGTGGAAGCCGGCCGCCTTCAGGTTGTCCAGGGTCGCCGCCACGGTGACCTTCGGGTACCGCTCGGCCAGGTCGTTGACGATCGCGGAGAGCTGCTTCTTGCCCACCTCGTAGTCGACGAACGGGTAGTCCTCGGGCAGCAGCTCGTTGAAGAGCGCGCGGCCCAGCGTGGTGTTCAGGCGGAAGGACTCGCCCTCCATCCACGTGGCCTGGCCCTCCTCGTCCACCGGCGGGGTCCAGCCGCGGGGCGGCACGGTGCCGATCGGCAGACGCAGGTCGATCGGGGCCTGGACGTCCAGCTCGCGGGCGTCGAAGGCCATGATCGCCTCGGCGGTCGACGAGAAGGAGCGGCCGGCGCCCTTCACGTTCTCGCGGTCCGAGGTCAGGAAGAACAGACCGAGCACCATGTCCTGGGTCGGCATGGTGACCGGACGGCCGTCGGCCGGCTTGAGGATGTTGTTCGAGGACAGCATCAGGATGCGGGCCTCGGCCTGCGCCTCCGCGGAGAGCGGCAGGTGCACGGCCATCTGGTCACCGTCGAAGTCCGCGTTGAACGCGGTGCAGACGAGCGGGTGGATCTGGATGGCCTTGCCCTCGACCAGCTGCGGCTCGAAGGCCTGGATGCCGAGGCGGTGCAGGGTGGGCGCACGGTTCAGCAGCACCGGGTGCTCGGCGATGACCTCTTCGAGGACGTCCCACACCACCGGGCGGGCGCGCTCGACCATGCGCTTGGCCGACTTGATGTTCTGCGCGTGGTTCAGGTCGACCAGGCGCTTCATCACGAACGGCTTGAAGAGCTCCAGCGCCATGGCCTTGGGCAGACCGCACTGGTGCAGCTTGAGCTGCGGGCCGACGACGATGACCGAACGGGCCGAGTAGTCGACGCGCTTGCCGAGCAGGTTCTGGCGGAACCGACCCTGCTTACCCTTCAGCATGTCGGACAGCGACTTCAGCGGACGGTTGCCGGGGCCCGTGACCGGGCGACCGCGGCGGCCGTTGTCGAAGAGCGCGTCGACGGCCTCCTGGAGCATGCGCTTCTCGTTGTTCACGATGATCTCGGGCGCGCCGAGGTCGAGAAGCCGCTTCAGGCGGTTGTTGCGGTTGATCACGCGGCGGTACAGGTCGTTCAGGTCGGAGGTCGCGAAGCGGCCACCGTCCAGCTGCACCATCGGACGCAGGTCCGGCGGGATCACCGGGACGCAGTCCAGCACCATGCCGTTCGGCTTGTTGGTGGTCTGCAGGAAGGCGGAGACGACCTTGAGGCGCTTGAGCGCCCGGGTCTTCTTCTGGCCCTTGCCGGTACGGATGATCTCGCGGAGCCGCTCGGACTCCTCGGCCAGGTCGAAGGTCTCCAGGCGGTCCTTGAGGGCCGCGGCACCCATCGAGCCGGAGAAGTACGTGCTGAAGCGGTCACGCAGCTCGCGGTAGAGCAGCTCGTCGCCCTCGAGGTCCTGGACCTTGAGGTTCTTGAAGCGGGCCCAGACCTCGTCGAGGCGGTCGATCTCGCGCTGCGCGCGGTCGCGCAGCTGCTTCATCTCACGCTCGGCACCCTCGCGCACCTTGCGGCGCACGTCGGCCTTGGCGCCCTCGGCCTCCAGCTCGGCCAGGTCGGTCTCGGCCTTCTTGGCACGGGCCTCGAGGTCCGCGTCACGGCGGTTCTCGATCTGCTGGCGCTCGACCGAGACGTGCGCCTCCAGGGACGGCAGGTCGCGCTGACGGCGCTCGTCGTCCACCCAGGTGATCATGTAGGCGGCGAAGTAGATGACCTTCTCGAGGTCCTTCGGCGCCAGGTCGAGCAGGTAGCCCAGACGCGACGGGACACCCTTGAAGTACCAGATGTGCGTGACCGGGGCGGCCAGCTCGATGTGGCCCATCCGCTCACGACGCACCTTGGCGCGGGTCACCTCGACGCCGCAGCGCTCACAGATGATGCCCTTGAAGCGGACGCGCTTGTACTTACCGCAGTAGCACTCCCAGTCCCGGGTGGGACCGAAGATCTTCTCGCAGAAAAGGCCGTCCTTTTCCGGCTTCAGCGTGCGGTAGTTGATGGTCTCCGGCTTCTTGACCTCGCCGTGCGACCACTGGCGGATGTCGTCAGCCGTGGCCAGGCCGATGCGGAGCTCGTCGAAGAAGTTGACGTCAAGCACTGGTCGTCAAGCCCTCTTTCGTAAGTCGAGAGTCGTTCATGTGGTCTGAGGGGGGCCTGGGGGCGGGCCGGCCAGCGAGTGACCGGCCCAACCTCCGTCAGACCTCTTCGACGCTGCTCGGCTCGCGCCGGGACAGGTCAATGCCGAGCTCCTCGGCAGCACGGAAGACATCCTCGTCGGAGTCCCGGAGCTCGATGTTGGAGCCGTCCGAGGACAGCACCTCCACGTTGAGGCAGAGCGACTGCATTTCCTTGATGAGCACCTTGAAGGACTCGGGAATGCCCGGCTCGGGGATGTTCTCGCCCTTGACGATCGCCTCGTAGACCTTCACGCGGCCCAGGACGTCGTCGGACTTGATGGTGAGCAGCTCCTGCAGCGCGTAGGCCGCGCCGTACGCCTCGAGGGCCCACACCTCCATCTCACCGAAGCGCTGACCACCGAACTGCGCCTTACCACCGAGCGGCTGCTGGGTGATCATCGAGTACGGGCCGGTCGAACGGGCGTGCAGCTTGTCGTCGACCAGGTGGTGCAGCTTGAGGATGTACATGTAGCCGACCGAGATCGGCATCGGGAACGGCTCGCCGGAGCGGCCGTCGAACAGCCGGGCCTTACCGGTGGAGTTCACCAGGCGCTCACCGTCACGGGTGAGGGTGGTGTTGTCCAGCAGACCGGTGATCTCGTCCTCACGGGCGCCGTCGAAGACCGGGGTGGCGAGGTTGGTGCCACCCTCGACCGTGTCGGCGCCGATCGCCTGGAGGCGGCGGGCCCACTCGTCGGCCAGGCCGGAGACGTCCCAGCCCTGCTTGGCGAGCCAGCCCAGGTGGATCTCCAGGACCTGTCCCGGGTTCATTCGGGACGGGACACCCAGCGGGTTGAGGATGATGTCGACCGGGGTGCCGTCCTCCAGGAAGGGCATGTCCTCGACCGGAAGGATCTTGGAGATGACACCCTTGTTGCCGTGGCGGCCGGCGAGCTTGTCACCGTTGGTGATCTTGCGCTTCTGCGCGACGTAGACGCGGACCAGCTGGTTCACGCCCGGGGGCAGCTCGTCGCCCTCCTCGCGGTCGAAGACGCGCACGCCGATGACCTTGCCGGACTCACCGTGCGGCACCTTCAGCGAGGTGTCACGGACCTCACGGGCCTTCTCACCGAAGATCGCGCGGAGCAGGCGCTCCTCCGGGGTCAGCTCGGTCTCACCCTTCGGGGTGACCTTGCCGACCAGGATGTCGCCGGTGACGACGTCCGCGCCGATCCGGATGATGCCGCGCTCGTCGAGGTCGGCGAGGACCTCCTCGGAGACGTTCGGGATGTCCCGGGTGATCTCCTCGGGGCCGAGCTTGGTGTCACGGGCGTCGACCTCGTGCTCCTCGATGTGGATCGAGGAGAGGACGTCGTCCTGCACGAGGCGCTGCGACAGGATGATCGCGTCCTCGTAGTTGTGACCCTCCCACGACATGAACGCCACGAGCAGGTTCTTGCCCAGCGCCATCTCGCCCTCGTCGGTGCACGGGCCGTCGGCCAGCACCTGACCGGCCTCGACCCGGGCGCCCTCGTCCACGAGCACCTTCTGGTTGAAGGAGGTGCCCTGGTTCGAGCGGGTGAACTTGGCGGCGCGGTACGTGTTGTACGTGCCGTCGTCGTTGGCCACCGTGACGTAGTCGGCCGAGACCTCCTGCACCACACCGGCCTTCTCGGCGGTGATCACGTCGGCGGCGTCGACCGCGCAGCGGTACTCCATGCCGGTGCCGACCAGCGGGGCCTCGCTCTTCAGCAGCGGCACCGCCTGGCGCATCATGTTCGAGCCCATGAGCGCGCGGTTGGCGTCGTCGTGCTCGAGGAACGGGATCATGGCGGTCGCGACCGACACCATCTGGCGCGGCGAGACGTCCATGTAGTCGATCTCGGTGCCGGGGATGTAGTCGATCTCGCCACCACGGCGGCGGACCAGGACGCGCGGCTCGGCGAAGTGCAGGTCCTCGGTCAGCGGCGCGTTGGCCTGCGCGATGACGTAGCGGTCCTCCTCGTCAGCGGTCAGGTAGTCCACCTGCTCGGTGACGATGCCCTCGACGACCTTGCGGTACGGGGTCTCGATGAAGCCGAAGGCGTTCACCCGGCCGTACGAGGCCAGCGACCCGATCAGACCGATGTTCGGGCCTTCGGGGGTCTCGATCGGACACATGCGCCCGTAGTGCGAGGGGTGCACGTCACGGACCTCGAAGCCGGCCCGCTCACGGGAGAGACCGCCGGGGCCGAGGGCCGACAGACGACGCTTGTGGGTCAGGCCCGACAGCGGGTTCGTCTGGTCCATGAACTGCGACAGCTGGCTGGTGCCGAAGAACTCCTTGATGGAGGCGACGACCGGCCGGATGTTGATCAGGGTCTGCGGCGTGATCGCCTCGACGTCCTGGGTGGTCATGCGCTCGCGCACGACGCGCTCCATACGGGCGAGACCCGTACGGACCTGGTTCTGGATGAGCTCGCCGACGTTGCGCAGGCGGCGGTTGCCGAAGTGGTCGATGTCGTCGACCTCGACCACGATGTCGCGGCCGGTCTCGTCCTGCCACTCGGTCTCACCGGCGTGCAGCTTGACCAGGTACTTGATCGAGTTGATGATGTCCGGCTCGGTGAGCACGCCGGAGTCCAGCGACTCGCTGTTGCCGAGCTTGCGGTTGACCTTGTAGCGGCCGACCTTGGCCAGGTCGTAGCGCTTCGGGTTGAAGTACAGGTTCTCCAGCAGCGTCTGCGCGGCCTCGCGCGTAGGCGGCTCGCCCGGGCGCAGCTTGCGGTAGATGTCCAGCAGCGCGTCGTCCTGGCCCTGGGTGTGGTCCTTCTCCAGGGTGGCGCGCATCGACTCGTACTCGCCGAACTCCTCGAGAATCATCTCGTTGGTCCAGCCGAGCGCCTTGAGCAGCACGGTGACGGACTGCTTGCGCTTGCGGTCGATGCGGACGCCGACCATGTCGCGCTTGTCGATCTCCATCTCCAGCCAGGCACCACGCGAGGGGATGACCTTGCAGGAGTAGATGTCCTTGTCGGACACCTTGTCCAGGGTGGAGTCGAAGTACACACCCGGGGAGCGGACGAGCTGCGACACGACGACACGCTCGGTGCCGTTGATCACGAACGTGCCCTTGTGGGTCATGAGCGGGAAGTCGCCCATGAAGACCGTCTGAGACTTGATCTCACCGGTCTCGTTGTTGGTGAACTCGGCCGTGACGAAGAGCGGAGCCGCGTACGTGAAGTCGCGGTCCTTGCACTCGTCAATGGAGTTCTTCGGCGGCTCGAAACGGTGGTCGCGGAAGGTCAGCGACATCGACCCGGAGAAGTCCTCGATCGGGGAGATCTCTTCGAAGATCTCCTCGAGGCCGGACTTGGTGGGGACGTCCTGACCACTCTCCAGGGCCGCCTCGACCCGGGACTTCCAGGCCGCGTTGCCGAGCAGCCAGTCAAAGCTCTCGGTCTGCAGGGCCAGGAGGTTCGGGACCTCAAGGGGCTCCTTGATCTTCGCGAACGAGACGCGGAGCGGGGCGGTGGATGCGGCGGAATTGTTCGAGGCGTTGCGCGGCGCGGCCAAGAGGGGGGTCCTTCCGAGGGCTCGGAGCTCACTACGCGCGTACCGGCCGGGCCTTGCCGGGCTCGGTCCCGCCTCCGTCGCCGTGGGTCTCAGCCGGGGGATGAATCCCAGGTCAGAGCCGCTTTGCGGAGGCGATGCCAGACCCCGTCAGGGCAGCGCACACTCCGGGCGACGAGTCACGGAGCAGCTAACAGGCAGCGCAAAGGGACAGTGTAGCCAAACGGCACACTGCTGTCCAGCCCAGATTCGGAGACCGAATCGGACACTCCCTCCGGTAGCCACCCGGACGGCCCTGACCCCTCCCGGGGCCGGTCCGCGGGCGGATCCCTGCGTTCCTGCCACTGCGCACCGCAGCGGTGCTCAACCTCGCCTGAGGCCGGCACCGCGACTCACGTGGAGTCATTTCCCGCCCGGCCCCCGGTTATGCATCCGGGGCCACCCAAACTAACGGCGGACCGACTCCGCGGTGTCGGCGTGCGCCTTGAGAATCGCGCGCCGCGTGCGGTTCGTCAAGGCCCAGCCGGAGCGTGGACCTCGCGCTGTTCATCGCTCCGGGCGCCCACGGCGTTACAGGAAGCCGTGGTGAGGACCCTGGTGGCGACGACAGCGATCACCATACCGGTCCGGACCGACAGTGGCCGAGCGGGCGTTCGGCCACCGCGGCGGACCCGGGAAACAGAGGAGGCCGGGGGGGGGGGGGGGGGGGGGGGGGGGGGGGGGGGGGGAGGGGGGGGGGGCGGGGGGGGGGGGGGGGGGGGGGGGGGGGAGGGGGGGGGGAGGGAGGGAGGGGGGGGGGGGGGGGGGGGGAGCGAGGAACCATCCAAACTCAACCCCGCCCAA
>NZ_JBVHLF010000052.1:0-44876 GCF_055559155.1 Kitasatospora sp. NPDC024654 | reverse complement strand
ACCCCCCCCCCCCCCCCCCCCCCCCCCCCCCCCCCCCCCCCCCCCCCCCCACCCCCGCCCCCCCCCCCCCCCCCCCCCCCCCCCCCCCCCCCCCCCCGGCCCGAAGAGCTCCGTCAGGAGCGCTGGGTCACTTGACGGTGACCTTGGCGCCAGCGGCCTCGAGGGCGGCCTTGGCCTTCTCGGCGGCCTCCTTGGCAACCTTCTCCAGGACCGGCTTCGGGGTGCCGTCAACGAGGTCCTTGGCCTCCTTCAGCCCGAGGGAGGTCAGGGCGCGCACCTCCTTGATGACCTGGATCTTCTTGTCGCCGGCGCTCTCGAGGATGACGTCGAACTCGTCCTGCTCCTCAGCGGCCTCGGCCGGGGCGGCCGGGCCACCGACGACGGCGACGGCGGCCGGGGCGGCAGCCTTGACGTCGAACTTCTCCTCGAAGGCCTTGACGAACTCGGAGAGCTCGATGAGGGTCAGCTCGGCGAACTGCTCGAGCAGCTCTTCCTGGGACAGCTTCGCCATGATGGCGTCCTTCCACTAAATCGGCAGGTGCCGGATGTACGGGATGGCGGGCGTACGGGCCCGCTGCGACCGGAGGTACCGGACGCTGAGCGTTCAGGCCGGAGCCTGATTACTCGGCAGCCTCGGTGGTGTCCTCGGCCTCGGCGGGAGCCGGCGTACCGGCACCGCCCTGCTCGACCTTCGCCCGGAGCGCCTCGGCGGTGCGGGCGAACTCCACCAGCGGAGCCTGGAAGGTAGCCGCGGCCTTGGCCATGGACGCCTTCAGACCGCCGGCCAGCTTGGCGAGCAGCACCTCGCGGGACTCGAGGTCCGCGAGCTTCTTGATGTCATCGGCGGACAGCGCCTTGCCATCAAGGACACCGCCCTTGATGATCAGAGCGGGGTTCTCCTTGGCGAAGTCACGCAGAGCCTTCGCCGACTCCACCGGGTCACCGGCGACGAAGGCGACAGCCGTCGGACCCGCGAACAGGTCGTCGAGCTCGTTGATCCCGGCCTCGTTGGCAGCGATCTTGGTCAGCGTGTTCTTCACCACGGCGTACTGGGCGTTCTCGCCCAGCGAGCGACGCAGGGTCTTGATCTGCTTCACCGTGAGACCGCGGTACTCGGTCAGCACGGCCGCGTTGGAGCTGCGGAACTTGTCCGCGATCTCCGCGACGGCAGCGGCCTTGTCGGGCCTTGCCATAGGCTTACGCCTCCTTCCGTGATGTCGAGGTCGGCCGACCTTGGACCAGTCGACCTACTGCGCCTCGGACCGACGGAGAAGGAAGCTCCTGCACAAAACAGTGAGAGCCCCGGTGCGCAGGCGCACGGGGCTCAAGAGAACCTCGACGGTGGCACGGCAAGCCGCGCGGACCGGAAGTCCAAGCTCCAAACACTCCTGCGCGGGCTGCCTGCGACGAGGCGCAGATCCTTCGGCCACCTGTCTCCTTGCGGACACGCGGCGACAACCAGCGGTCTTTGGCTTGGACGACTGTACTCCATCCCGGGAACCTCGACCAAATCACCGCATCACCGGCACCTGGAGCCAGGATCTGCCCGCCGGACCGGTCCTGGTCCTGCCCTGGTCCTGTCCTAGTCCTGGGTGTCGTTCTCGGCCGGGGCCTGGACCGCGAAGGCGCCGCCGTAGTCGCTGTAGTCGACGGTGTGCTCCAGGGTGCCCTGGCTGCCGCTGCCGAGCAGGTGCAGCTGGACCGGCTGGTCCTTGTCGTTCAGCCAGAGGTCCAGGGTCAGGGTGGTCACGCCGCCCTGGGAGAGCGCGCCGGCCAGCGCCTGGGAGCGGGCGGGGGTGAGCAGCGCCTGCTGGGCGGCGGCGTAGTCGGCCACCGTGACGGTGGCCTGGTAGTGCTCGGTACTGGTGTCGCCGACCTTCTCCTCCCCCAGCAGCTGGAGGTCGGGGGCGGCTGCCGCGGCGGTCACCGCGTACAACGGGTTGATCTGGTCGATCAGGGTGGAGAACGGGATCTCCGGGCGGCCGTCCGGGCCTATCGTCTCGTCGGTCTTCTGCCAGTGCTTACCGCCGAGCTTGGCCGCGGTGGCCGCGTCGCCGCCCTGGTAGGCCACCGTGTCCAGGACGATCAGCTGGTCGGTGGCGCCCGGGGTGGTGTGGGTCAGCTGCATCACCGTGCGCGGCGCCCAGAACAGCACCCCGTCCGCGCTGTCCACGTCGGTGGCCGCCGGACCGGCGAACTGGTAGCTGAACTTGGCCCGACGGGCCGACTGCAGCTCCAGCGCGGAGGAGAGCATCACCCCGCGCGGCGAACGGTCGGTGGGCCGGGCCCCGGTGGGGGACGGCGAGGCGGTGGACGGGGAGGGGGACGGGCCGGCCTGGTGCGACGAGCCACCGCAGGCGGCCAGACCGCCGATCAGCCCGGCGGCCACCACCAGCGCCGCCGCCCTCCGCCGTGCTGCCACGTCCGCCTCCTGGTCCCGTTCCGTCCCTTCAGGTTGCCACGCGACCGCTCAGCAGCTCCGGGCGGGCCGGGTCAGCCGCCCAGCGCGCCCACCAGCTTGGCCGCGTCCGCCGGGCTGATCAGGTCGTTCGAGGCCGGCGTGGCGACGCTCACCGCGGTGCCGAAATCGGTGTAGCCGACCGTGAGCACCACGGGGGCCGCCTGGGCGGAGCCGCCGGAGCTGCTCTCCTTCTGCTGGACCAGCTCACCCTTGGCGTCCAGCCAGAAGTCCGTGGTGACGGTCGAGCCGGGCTGCAGCAGGGCGAGCACGGCCTGGCGGTGGGCGGCGTCCAGCGCGGCCAGCCCGTCCACCAGGGTCTGGGCCGGCACCGTGCTCCGGTAGTGCTGGGTCGGCACGCCGTTCACGGTCTCCGCGCCGACCGCGCTGAGCTCGCCGCTCTGGGTGGCGGCGCCGAGCTGGAGGGCCGGGTCGAGCAGCGCGGTCATCGCCTGCAGCTGGGCGCCCTGGCCGCCGGCGGCGGTGGAGAGCTTCAGCCAGTGCTTGCCACCGGTCAGCGCGGCCTGCTGGGCGTCGGCGCCGAGGTAGGGCTGGCCGTCGACCACCCGGACCTGGACCGGCTGGCCGGCCTCCGTCATGGTGACGTCCAGGTCGCCCTGGCCCTGCCAGGAGTACACCCCGTTGCCGTTGTACGGCGCGCCCAGGGTGACCTTGGCACTGCCGAGCTTCTGCATCTGCGCGGCGGCGGCCAGCAGCGCCACCTTCGGGCTGCCGGCGGCGCTCCCGGCGGCCGGAGCAGCGGCGCCGGCCGACGAGGCGGCGGCCGGCGCCGAGCTCTTGGCGCTGCTCCCGCAGGCCGACAGGGCACCCAGCAGCAGCGCGGTGGCGGTAACCGTCGAAGCGATCCGTACAACTCGCACGAACATCCCCTTTTGAGCCGAATTGCTCATCTCGGACGACAGCGGACTCTAGTCGAGAGAACGGACTGCCGGGCGGGGGGATTCGGTTCCCGGGTGCGGGAACGCCGAAGGGCCCGTACCCCGGAAAGGGATACGGGCCCTGACGGTGCTTCAGAACCCTGCGGTTCGGACCAGGTGGATCAGACCGACGCTGTGCCCATGGGCTGGTCCTGCCGCTTCGCTCGCAAGCTCGCTCAGCGTCAGACCGACGCTGAGCTTCCTGACTGGTCCTGCCGCTTCGCTCGCAAGCTCGCTCAGCGTCAGACCGACGCCGGGTCCTCCTCGACGAGGAGGTTGCGGGTGCGGTTCGGGTCCACCTGGATGCCGGGGCCCATGGTGGTGGAGACCGCGGTCTTCTTGATGTAGCGACCCTTGGCGGCGGACGGCTTGGCCCGGAGGACCTCGTCCAGCGCCGCGGCGTAGTTCTCGACCAGCTGCTCGTCGGTGAAGGAGGCCTTACCGATGATGAAGTGCAGGTTCGAGTGCTTGTCGACGCGGAACTCGATCTTGCCGCCCTTGATGTCCGTGACAGCCTTCGCCACGTCCGGGGTGACGGTGCCGGTCTTCGGGTTCGGCATCAGACCACGGGGACCGAGCACGCGGCCCAGGCGGCCGACCTTGCCCATGAGGTCCGGGGTGGCGACGACGGCGTCGAAGTCCAGACGACCCTTGGCCACCTCGTCGATGAGCTCGTCGGAGCCGACGATGTCGGCGCCCGCAGCCTCCGCAGCCGCGGCACGGTCACCGGTCGCGAAGACCAGGACCCGGGCGGTCTTACCGGTACCGTGCGGCAGGTTGACGGTGCTGCGGACCATCTGGTCGGCCTTGCGCGGGTCGACACCCAGGCGCATGGCGACCTCGACGGTCGCGTCGAACTTGGTGGTGGAGGTCTCCCGGGCGAGGCGGATGGCCTCGAGCGGGGCGTACAGGCGGCCGGGCTCGACCTTGGTGTCGGCGGCCTTGAGGGCCTTGCTGCGCTTCACTGCTGCTCCTGATTGCTTGGAGTCGTGGTGTACGGGCCGCGCCGGCCCTACCACGCGGGACTGGCTCGCGTCGGTCCCAGGGATGGGGAAGGAGGTCAGCCCTCGACGGTGATGCCCATGGACCGGGCGGTACCCGCGATGATCTTCTCCGCGGCGTCCAGGTCGTTGGCGTTCAGGTCGGGGAGCTTGGTGGTGGCGATCTCACGGACCTGGGCGCTGGTGAGCTTCGCGACCTTGGTCTTGTGGGGCTCGCCGGAGCCCTTCTCCACACCCGCGGCCTTGAGGATCAGCTTGGCGGCCGGCGGAGTCTTGGTGATGAAGGTGAAGCTGCGGTCCTCGTAGACCGTGATCTCCACCGGCACGACCATGCCACGCTGCGACTCGGTCGCGGCGTTGTAGGCCTTGCAGAACTCCATGATGTTGACGCCGTGCTGACCCAGCGCGGGGCCGACCGGCGGGGCCGGGTTGGCCGCACCGGCGTTGATCTGGAGCTTGATAAGCCCCGTGACCTTCTTCTTCTTGGGAGGCATGTCTCTCCGGGTCCTTCCTTCGATGGGTGTGCGTACGGCTCCGGGGCGACACCCGGCTGTGGGTACACACAGCTGACCAGGCTAACGCGTGCGCGTCGCTGGACCAAAACGGGTTCGGGGTGGAGCCGTGGCCCCACCCCGAACCCGAAGATCTGGACTAGTTCTTCTGGATCTGGTCGAACGACAGCTCGACCGGGGTCTCCCGACCGAAGATCTCGACCAGGCCCTTGACCTTCTTCGAGTCCGGGTTGATCTCGTTGATGGTCGCCTGCAGGGTCGCGAACGGGCCGTCGGTGACGGTGACCGAGTCGCCGACCTCGAAGTCGAGCACCTGGATCTCGACCGGGCGGACCGGCGAGGCCTTGCCGGCCTCCTTCGCGGCGGCCCGCTCGACGTCGGGGGCGAGCATCTTGACGACCTCGTCCAGGGTCAGCGGGTACGGGTCGTAGGCGTTGCCGACGAAGCCGGTGACACCCGGGGTGTTGCGCACCACGCCCCAGGACTCCGGGGTCAGCTCCATGCGGACCAGCACGTAGCCGGGGAGCTTGTTCTGCCGGATGGTCTTGCGGTCGCCGTTCTTGATCTGGACGACCTCCTCCTGCGGCACCTCGGCCTGGAAGATGTAGTCCTCGACGTTGAGCGAGACGGCGCGCTGCTCCAGGTTCTGCTTCACCCGGTTCTCGTAGCCGGCGTAGGTGTGGATCACGTACCACTCGCCGTACATGCCCTTGAGTTCCTCGCGGAACTTGGCGACCGGGTCGGTCTCGACCTCGGCCTCCTCGACGGTGGCCTCGTCAGCGGCCTCGGCGGACTCGGCGACCAGCTCCTCCTCGGTCACCTCGTGCATCGCGGCCTGCTCGGCCGGCAGGCCGGCCTCGGCCTCGTCGGCCGCCTGGACCTCGTCCTCGTCGCTGTCCACGGCGTCGACGATCTGCTCGGCGTCCGCGGTGCGGGCGCCGGCCTCGGCGTCGTCGGCAGCCTCAGCCGCATCCTCGGCGGCGACATCCGCAGCCGCCTCGCGGACGGTCTCGTCGGCGTCGTACAGGGGGGACTCAGACACGGTGGCTGCTTCTTTCCTGGAGGGGTGGAGATGGTACGCGTCCGCGCCGTAACCGCTCGCGCCGGCGACGCGGGCGTGGTGGGTTACGGCTCGACGTCTCAACAGTACCGAGTCAACGGTAGCGGGCTCGTCCGGTCGGCGCCGACAGCGCGACCCGGGCCGTTGGTCCGGCCCGGGTCGCGGGAGGTGCTGCGGCGGCTGTCCGCGCGGATCAGCCGAAGATCAGGAAGGTCAGCTTGGCGAAGCCCGAGTCCAGCCCGGCCACCACGCCGATGATCACGGCCACGAACACGACCACGACGCTGGTGTAGCTCATCAGCTCGCTGCGGGTGGGCCAGACGACCTTGCGGAGTTCCGCGATGATCTGCCGGTAGTACAGCCCGATGCGGGCGAACAGGCCGCGCTTGGCGCGCTTGCCCGACTTCTTGTCGCCACCGCCGGCGCGCTTGCGCTCGCGCCGCGAGAGGGTCTTCTCGGTGCCCTCGGCGACACCGTCCGACGCCGCGCCGGCGCCCTCGTGGTTGCCGCTCTCAGGCGTTGCGGTGGAGCCCGTGGTCTCCGTCACTCGTCCTCACCTGAATCCGGGTCCTGCCGAGTGTCACTGACGTACTCCTGGTGAGTACGGGCGATCCGGCGAAAGGCAGTACTGAACAGGGCCCTCTCTGCATCAAGCCCGCTCGCTCTGGTGGAGCGAACGGGCTGACACGGAAAAAGCAGCAGGGCACGAGGGACTCGAACCCCCAACCACCGGTTTTGGAGACCGGGACTCTACCAATTGAGCTAGTGCCCTACAGCGCCTCGCGGCACTTGAGATGCCCCCAACCTACCCCATCGGTCCCCCTGCGCGGTGAACGCTCGGGTGATGTGGTGCGGCCGGAGCCATCGATCAGTGAGTGTACGGGTTCCTCGGCGTTTGGTCGAACCTCTTCCGGAGCCACCCCTCCGACGGATCCGCAGGTACGGATCGTGAAACCCCGCCGCACGCGCCCTGCGGGTTCTGCGACCATGCAGGTATGAGCGCTTCCTCCTCCGCCCACACTGCCCCCGCCGACCGCCGGGTCTCCGCTCGGATCGGCGCCATCGCGGAGTCCGCGACCCTCGCCGTCGACGCCAAGGCCAAGGCTCTCAAGGCCGCCGGCCGCCCGGTGATCGGCTTCGGCGCCGGCGAGCCGGACTTCCCCACTCCGGACTACATCGTCGCGGCGGCCGTCGAGGCCTGCCAGGACCCGAAGAACCACCGCTACACCCCGGCCGGCGGCCTGCCCGAGCTCAAGGCGGCCATCGCGGCGAAGACGCTGCGCGACTGCGGCTACCAGGTGGACCCCTCGCAGGTGCTGGTGACCAACGGCGGCAAGCAGGCGATCTACGAGGCCTTCGCGGCCATCCTCGACCCGGGCGACGAGGTCATCGTCCCGGCGCCGTACTGGACCACCTACCCGGAGTCGATCCGGCTCGCGGGCGGCGTGCCGGTCGAGGTGGTGGCCGACGAGACCACCAACTACAAGGTCTCGGTGGAGCAGCTGGAGGCCGCCCGGACCGAGCGCACCAAGGTCGTCCTCTTCGTCTCGCCGTCCAACCCGACCGGCTCGGTCTACACCCGGGCCGAGACCGAGGCGATCGGCCGCTGGATCGCCGAGCACGGCCTGTGGGTGCTCACCGACGAGATCTACCAGCACCTGGTCTACGGGGACGCCGAGTTCAGCTCGCTGCCCGCGCTGCTGCCGGAGCTGGCGGACAAGTGCATCGTGGTCAACGGGGTGGCCAAGACCTACGCGATGACCGGCTGGCGGGTCGGCTGGCTGATCGGCCCCAAGGACGTGGTGGCCGCCGCCGCCAACCTCCAGTCACACGCCACCTCGAACGTCAACAACGTGGCGCAGCGGGCGGCACTCGTGGCGGTGAGCGGTGACCTGTCGGCGGTGGACGAGATGAAGGCCGCCTTCGACCGCCGCCGGCGCACCATCGTGCGGATGCTCAACGAGATCGAGGGCGTCTACTGCCCCGAGCCGGAGGGCGCGTTCTACGCCTACCCCTCGGTCAAGGCGCTGCTGGGCAAGGAGATCCGCGGCCGCCGTCCGCAGACCTCGGCCGAGCTGGCGAGCCTGATCCTGGACGAGGCCGAGGTGGCCGTCGTCCCGGGTGAGGCCTTCGGCACCCCGGGCTACCTGCGGCTCTCCTACGCGCTGGGCGACGCCGACCTGGCCGAGGGCGTCGGCCGGATGCAGAAGCTGCTGGGCGAGGCCCGCGACTGATCCCGGCGGTCCCCCGGAACGTGGCGCCCCCTTCACCCCTTCGGGGGACCTGAAGGGGGCGCTTCCCGTTCCGGGGGTGGATGCGGCAGGATCAGCGAATGGACCACCTGTCAGGCTCCCGCGACCTCCGGCAGCTGCCGAAAGCCCATCTGCACCTGCACTTCACCGGCTCGATGCGCCCGGCCACCCTGCTGGAGCTGGCCGAGAAGCACCGGGTCCGACTGCCCGAGGCGCTGAGCTCGGGGCAGCCCCCCAGGCTGCGGGCCACCGACGAGCGGGGCTGGTTCCGCTTCCAGCGCCTCTACGACACCGCGCGCTCGGTGCTGCGGGACGAGCAGGACATCCGCCGGCTGGTCCGGGAGACCGCCGAGGACGAGCTGGCGGACGGCTCGCGCTGGCTGGAGATCCAGGTGGACCCGACCTCCTACGCGCCCCGGCTGGGCGGGCTGATCCCGGCGCTGGAGCTGATCCTGGACGCGGTGCGGGAGGCCTCCGCCGCCACCGGGGTGGGGATCCGGGTGCTGGTCGCGGCGAACCGGATGAAGTCGCCGATGGACGCCCGGACGCTGGCCCGGCTGGCCGTCCGCTACGCCGACCAGGGCGTGGTGGGCTTCGGCCTCTCCAACGACGAGCGGCGCGGGCTGGCCCGCGACTTCGACCGGGCCTTCGCGATCGCCCGGAAGGCCGGGTTGCTGGCCGCCCCGCACGGCGGCGAGCTGGCCGGCCCGGAGTCGGTCCGGGACTGCCTGGACGACCTGGGGGCCGGTCGGATCGGCCACGGCGTGCGGGCCGCCGAGGACCCGCGGCTGCTCCAGCGGCTGGCCGACCGGCAGATCACCTGCGAGGTCTGCCCGGCCTCCAACGTGGCGCTCGGGGTCTACGAGAAGGCCGAGGCGGTGCCGCTGCGGACGCTCTTCGAGGCGGGCGTGCCGCTCGCGCTGGGCGCGGACGACCCGCTGCTCTTCGGCTCCCGGCTGGCCGAGCAGTACGAGCTGGCCCGCCGGGTGCACGGTTTCTCCGACGCCGAACTCGCCGAGCTGGCCCGGCAGTCGGTGCGGGCCACCCGGGCGCCGGAGGAGGCCCGCAAGGAGCTGCTGGCCGAGATCGACGCCTGGCTGGCGGCCGAGTAGCCGGGGCCCGTCCCCTCCTACAGCTCGACGCCGACCAGGACCGGCTCGTTGACCAGCTCGACGCCGAACGATGCCCGGACGCCGTCCCGGATCTCCCGGGCCAGTGCGAGCAGGTCCTCGGTGGTGGCCCGGCCGCGGTTGGTGAGCGCCAGGGTGTGCTTGGTGGAGAGGGTCGCCGGGCCCTTGCCGTAGCCCCTGCCGAAGCCGGAGCGGTCGATCAGCCAGGCGGCGGAGGTCTTGGTGTGACCGTTCGGCGCGGGGTAGGCGGGCGCGGCCAGGTCGCCGAGCCGGGCCAGGAACGCCTGGTACTCGTCCGGGGTGAGGATCGGGTTGGTGAAGAACGAGCCGGCCGACCAGGTGTCGTGGTCGGCCGGGTCCAGCACCATGCCCTTGCCGCCGCGCAGCGCCAGCACGGTCTGGTAGGCGGCCCGCAGCGGCACCCGCTGACCGGCCTCGACGCCGAGGGTCTTGGCCACCTCGGCGTACCGGACCGGGCTGGAGGCGCCGTCGGCCCGCTCCAGGCCGAACCGGACCCGCAGCACCACGTAGCGCTCGGGGGTGGCCTTGAAGCGGCTGTGCCGGTAGGAGAAGGCGCAGTCGGCGTTGCCGAGGGTGACCGTCTCCCCCCGCTCGCGGTCGTAGGCGACCACCTCGGTGATGCTGCCGGCCACCTCCTGGCCGTAGGCGCCCACGTTCTGCACCGGGGTGGCGCCGGCCGAGCCGGGGATGCCGGCCAGGAACTCGATGCCGGCCAGGCCCGCCTCCACCGTGCGGGTCACCGCGTCGGCCCAGACCTCGCCGGCGGCCAGCTCCAGCGCGGTGCCGTCCAGGGTGAAGCCGGTGGTGGCGATCCTCAGCACGGTGCCGTCGAAGCCGGCGTCGCCGATCACCAGGTTGCTGCCGCCGCCGATCACCAGCAGCGGCTCGCCGGCGTCGTCGGCCGCGCGGACGGTGTCGATCACCTCGGCGTCGGTCTCCGCGACGACCAGGCGGCGGGCCGGGCCGCCGAGCCGGAGGGTGGTCAGCGGGGCGAGGGGGGCGTTTTCGAGTACCTGCACGCCCTTAGCGTACGGGGACCGCCGCGACCGACCGCCCGCGGCGGCGGCCGGACGCGGTATCCCCCGGTGGCCGGTCAGGCCTCGACGCGCGCGAGCGGCGCGGGGGCCGGCCCGGCCGGGGCGTCGCCCGTCCGGCGGCGCGGGAGCAACGCGGCGGCGACGGCGGCCACCGCGACCGCCGCGGCGCCGGTGTACAGCGCGGGGACCAGGCCGTCCGTGAAGGTGTGGGCGGTGCCGTAGCCGCCCCGGGCGGAGAAGACCGAGGAGAGCACGGCCACCCCGAGCGCCCCGCCGACCTCGCGCATCGCGTTGTTGGCGCCGGAGGCGATCCCCTGTTCGTGCGGGGCGACGCTGGCCATCACCAGACTGGCGGTGGGCGCGAAGTAGAGCGACATGCCGACCCCGCAGACCACCAGGGTGGGGATCTGGGCGCCGTACGAGGTGCTGTGGTGCGCGATGGTGGCGAACATGGCCAGGCCGAGCGCCTGCAGTGCCAGCCCGGTGACCACGATGGGCCGGCCGCCGATCCGGTCGGAGAGGACGCCGGCGAGCGGCGAGACCAGCAGCGGCATCCCGGTCCAGGGCAGCATCCGCACGCCGGCCTCGGTCGGAGTGGTCCCCAGCACGGTCTGCAGGTACTGGCTGATCAGGAAGATCGAGCCGAACATGCCCAGGAACATCAGCAGGCTGGCGACGTTCACCGCGGTGAAGGAGCGGCCGCGGAAGAGCCGCATGGGCAGCATCGGGTGCGCGGCGCGCAGCTCGTGGCGGACGAAGCCGGCCAGGAAGCCCGCGCCGGCGACCAGGCCGGTGAGCACCGGCGCGCTGGTCCAGCCGTCGGCGTTGCCGCGGACCAGGGCGAAGACCACGCCGAACAGGCCGAGGCTGACCAGCACGGTGCCCGGCACGTCCAGCGCCCGGCCGGCGCCCCGGCTCTCGGTGAGCCGGCGGAGGGCGAACGGGAGCAGCAGCAGGCCGATCGGCACGTTCAGCCAGAAGATCCACTGCCAGGACAGGTGCTGGGTGAGCGCGCCGCCGATCAGCGGGCCGGTGGCGACGGCCAGGCCGTTGACGCCGGACCAGATCCCGAAGGCCGCCCCGCGCCGGGCGGCCGGCACCGCGGTGGTGAGCAGGGTCAGCGTCAGCGGCATCATCACCGCGGCGCCGGCGCCCTGCACGGCCCGGGCGACGATCAGCGCGTTGATGCCCGGGGCGAGCGCGGCGGCGGCCGAGCCCGCGGTGAAGACGGTCAGGCCGGCCAGGAAGAACCGGCGGCGGCCGAACCGGTCGCCGAGCGCGGCGCCGAGCATCAGCAGCACCGCGAAGGTGAGGGTGTAGGCGCTGACGGTCCACTCCAGGTCGGAGAGGCCGCCGCCGAGGTGGGCCCGGATGGACGGCAGGGCGGTGGTGACGACGAGGTTGTCCAGCGAGGCCATGAAGCCGGCCACGCTGGTGATCACCAGGGTCCAGACCGCGGTGCGGCCGAAGCCCGGCGTGCGGTCGGTGCTGTCCCGCATCGGAGGTTTCCCCTTTATTGATAGTTATCAATCAATAACTTCTCTGGGCCGAAAGAAGGGCCCGCTCCCGCGGGCCGCTCTCCGGCTACCCGGTCTTCTCCTCGTCGGCTACTCGGCCTTCTCCTCGTCCCCCTCGTCGTAGGCCGCCCAGACCGGGTGTTCCATCGGGAAGCCCATCGCGACCAGGGCGTTGATCAGCATCCCGTGACCGAAGAACTCGGCGGCGCCGACGTGGTCGCCGCCCATCCGCAGCCGGGCGTTCTCCCAGAGCTCGAACCAGGACGCCCGGACCGCGTCGCCGAGCTCGACGTCACCGCCCGCCTCCGCGCCGGCCACCGCGACCTGCATCTGCATCTGCATCAGCAGCTGGTCACGGTCGGCGATGAACTCCAGGTAGGCCGCACCCATCGCACCCCGCGCCTCGGCGCCGGTCAGCCCTTCCGAGGCCCGGTCGAAGGCCCGCCAGACGTCCTGGCAGCAGCGCCGGCAGGCCTCGATGAAGATCGCCTGCTTGCCGGGGAAGAGCCGGAAGAGGTACGGCTGCGAGACCCCGACCCGGCGGGCGATCGCCTCGGTCGAGGTGCCGTGGTAGCCGCCCCGGGCGAACTCGATCAGCGCCGCGCGGATGACGCTCTCGCGCCGCTCCTCGGCCGTCATCCGGATGCTCGCCCTTGCCACGGCCGCTAAGTTAGTGGCCAATCACTACTTGGTCAAGCGGGAAAAACGGGCGGGCCCGCCCGGGGCCCGCCCGCCGTCTCCGGTCAGGCCAGCTGGACCACCGCGCGGCTCATCCCGAGCACCTTCTGGCCGGCGCTGGTGGCGACCAGGTCCACCCGCACCCGGCGGTCCTCCAGCAGCGCGGCGACCTTGCCGGTGACCTCGATCATCGCGCCCACGCCGTCGTTCGGGACCACCACGGGCTTGGTGAAGCGGCAGCCGTACTCGACCACCGAGGCCGGGTCACCGGTCCAGTCGGTGACCACCCGGATCGCCTCGGCCATGGTGAACATGCCGTGCGCGATGACGTCGGGCAGGCCGACCTCCAGCGCGAACCTCTCGTTCCAGTGGATCGGGTTGAAGTCGCCCGAGGCACCGGCGTACTGGACCAGGGTGGCCCGGGCCACCGGGAAGCTGCCGGCCGGGAGCTCGGTCCCGACCTCGACCTCGTCGAAGCTGACGGCCATCGCGTTACTCCCCCGCCTCATCGGTGGCCGCCCGCGCGACCAGCGTCATCAAGGACGTCACCACGTGCTCGCCGCCGTCGTCCAGCAGCTCGCCGCGGACCGTCAGGACATCGTTGCCCGCCAGCGACTTGATGGCGTCGATCGAGATGACCACGCTCAGGCGGTCGCCGGCGCGGACCGGGCGGGTGTAGGCGAACTTCTGGTCACCGTGCACCACCCGGCTGAAGTCCAGCCCCAGCTCGGGATCCTCGACCACCTGGGCCGCCGCCCGGTAGCTCAGCACGAACGGGAAGGTCGGCGGGGCGATCACGTCCGGGTGGCCGAGGGCCTTGGCCGCCTCCGGGTCCCGGTAGGCCGGGTTGGCGTCACCGATCGCGGCGGCGAACTCGCGGATCTTCTCCCGACCGACCTCGTACGGCTCGGTGGGCGGATACGTCCGCCCGATGAAGGAGGGGTCGAGCGGCATGGACTACTCCTCAGATTCCGTGGTGCGAATACGACTTCAGGCCGCACCCCGACGGGATGCGGCCTGAAGGCGAGGACCTGGTGCTCACACAGGCCCGGTGACTCCCTGCGGGGTCAGCGGGTCTCGCGGTGGGCGGTGTGCGAGTTGCAGCGGGGGCAGTGCTTCTTCATCTCAAGACGGTCCGGGTCGTTGCGCCGGTTCTTCTTGGTGATGTAGTTCCGCTCCTTGCACTCCACGCAGGCCAGCGTGATCTTCGGGCGGACGTCGGTGGCAGCCACGGGAGTGCCTTCCTTGGACAATGGGTGATGACACGACAAGAGTAGCCGATCGGGAGTACGACCTCCCGATCGACTACGCGGGGTAGCGGTGACCGGACTTGAACCGGTGACACAGCGATTATGAGCCGCTTGCTCTACCAACTGAGCTACACCGCTTTGGATGATCGAGAACCCAGCGAAGTGGGAATCCCGCTCACCAGAGCCCCCATGCGGAATCGAACCGCAGACCTTCTCCTTACCATGGAGACGCTCTACCGACTGAGCTATAGGGGCGAACCGGTCGAACGAGGAAGACATTACACGGTTCCGGCCCAGAGATGAAATCCGTATCCGGGCCGGAAGATCGCAGGTCCGAGGGCCGCACGGGCGGGCGGAGCGAGGCCGGGCGTTCGGCCGACCGGCGACTCGCGCGAGCCTCCCGGCTCCGTACCCGCGCGGACCATAGGCTCGACCGCCAGTGATCGCTCTGCCCCGACCGTTCCGGCCCGCTGGACGGGGGCGGCAGGGCGACGGGCGCAGCAGGACTGGGAGGAGCCGGCCGATGAGCGCGGACAGCGCACCCGCCGACGGACCAGAACCCGGCCCGACCGGCCCCGGTGACCCGCCCTCGCCGCCGCACGCCGGCCCGGAGGGGCCGCTCAGCCACGGGCCGGTGCTGCTGCTGGCTGGCGCCCGGCTGGTCGACGGGCGCCTGGTGGACGTCCGGATCAGCGGCACCCGGATCCAGGCGGTCGGCACCGCCGGCAGCCTCGGCCCGCTGCCGCAGGCCGCGCTGCCCTGCGGCAGTGCGACGGTGACCGGTGCCCGGATCGACCTCACCGGCTACCTGCTGCTGCCCGCCCCGGCCGAACCGCACGCGCACCACGACAGCGCCTTCTCCGCCACCGTGCCGCCGCCCACCGCGCTGCCGGCCGCGCCGCCCACGACGCCGGCCGCCACCCCGGGCGATCCGGAGACCCCGGCGGAGCTGGTTCGCCGGGTCACCGAGGCCGCGCTCACCTCGCTCGGCTACGGCGCCACCGCGCAGCGCACCCACGTCCGGATCGGCGACGTGCACGGGCTGCGCCGGCTGGAGGCCGTGCTCACCGCCCGGCAGGCGCTGCGCGGGCTGGCCGAGCTGCAGGTGGTGGCCGTCCCGCGGCTGCTGACCGGGGTCGCCGGCGCGGACGGCCGGGCCCGGCTGCGCGAGGCGCTCCGGCTCGGCGCGGACGCGATCGGCGGCTGCCCCGAGCTGGACCCGGACCCGGTCGGCTACGTGCAGACGCTGGCCGGCGCGGCGCTGGACTTCGACTGCCCGGTCGATCTGCACACCCGGGCCGCCGACCAGGCCCAACTGGCCAGGATCACAGCGGTGTTGGCACCACTGCGGCCGCGGGTGGCGTTCGCGCCGTGCGACCGACTGACGCCCGGCGGGGCAACCGTTCTGCGGACGGCCGGAGTTCGGGTGGTCTGCCTGCCGCAGAACGGCTCCTGCTGCGGGGTGGACGGCCAGCCCGAGGGCTTGAGCCCCATACTGGTGAAGGAGTTGATGGGTGGTCAGATCGCCCTGGCGGCCGGCAGCGGGGCGCTGCGCGACCTGGCCAACCCGGTCGGCCGGGCGGACCCGCTGGAGGCCGCCTACCTGCTGGCGGCGGGCGGCGGGCTGGGCACGGTGGCCGCGTACGAGGCGGTGAGCAACCAGGCCCGGCTGGTGATGGGCCTGCCGCCGGTCCGGGTGGACGCCGGGTTCCCGGCCGAGCTGCTCGCGGTGCGCGGGGACAGCCTGGCCGGGGCGCTGGCCGGCGGGCACAGCCGGCTGGTGGTGCACAGCGGCCGGGTGGTCTCCCGGACCAGCGCGGTACGGGAGTTCGCGGACACCGTGGCGCTCGCCCTGCCCCGGCAGAGCGGGCACCGCTGAACCGGCTCAGCGGTACTCGCGCAGCCGGGGGCGGACCCCGAGGACGCTCAGGCCGACCACGAGCAGCAGCAGGACCCCGCCGAGCACCGTGGTGCCGGTGCCCAGGTCGCTGTCGGCGGCCGAGACTGCCTGGTCGAAGGCGTGCTGGTTGATCCCGATCACGTTGTCGAAGGCGTTGCTCAGCACCGTGAAGTCGCCGTCCGACTGGCCGGGCGCGGTGCCGGTGTCGAAGGCGATGGCGTCCGACAGCTCCCCCTCGGCCTGGAGCGAGCGGATCTTCCGGTCGTCCGCCTGGTAGGTCTGGAACGAGGTCAACACCTTGTCCGCGGCGGCCTGTTCGCCGGGGAAGGTGATGTTGCGCAGCTCGTCGCCGAGGTAGCCGCCGAACCCGACCTTGGCCGGATCGGCCAGCACGGCGGCGGCCAGCGGGGCGAGTCGGCCGTCGTAGCTGTCCAGGGTCGCGCCGTCGATCTGGACGATCGACTGGGTCTTGTCGAAGAAGCTCTGCTGGTAGGCGGCGGCCCGGGAGGGGTCGGTGAGGTAGCGGCTCTCGTCGGCGTTGCTGTCGTAGGCCACCGCCTTGGCCCGGCTGAGCGCGATCACCGAGTCGTAGGCGTTGCTCTTGGCCACCACCAGGTGCTGGTCGGCGCCGGAGGCCAGCGACAGCAGGTAGACCAGGCCGGCCGCGGTGAGCACGGTGGCCAGCGCGAGCGGCGGGTTGACCACCCGGCGGAACCGGACCGCCAGCGTGCGCTGCAGGGCGAGCGGCGCCGTCAGCGCGAGCAGGCCGACGATCAGCAACCACCACCAGCCGGAGCCGAGTGCGGCCCGCTGGGAACGGTAACTCCCGTCCACGACGGCCGCGTTGCTGTTGGCCACCTGGTCGGCGGCGGGCAGCAGCCGCTGCCGGAGCAGGTCGGTGGCCTGCTGGTAGTCGGCCAGCGCGTCGGCCGGCGGCTTGCCGGGCTGCGCCTTGGCCGTGCTCTCCTCCAGGTCGGAGCGGGCCACCAGGGCCTCGTACTGGCCCAGCGCGCCCAGCACGGCGGCGACCGCCTGCTGCCCGGAGGGGTCGTTGGCGCTGGCCTCGGCGGCCTGCTGGAGGTCCTGGTCGGCCTGGGCCCGGCGCTGCTGGTAGGTGTTCTCGACCGCCTGGCGCTCGGTGGAGTCGGCCGGGGTGGCGCCGACCAGCAGCAGGTTGGCCGCCTGGGCGTCCAGGTCGCTGAGCGCGAAGTAGAGGTCGGAGGCCCGCTCGGCCTGCGGCGCGGCCCGGTGGCCGATGGTGTCGATGCTGTCCCGGGCGCCGCCCAGGACGGTGCCGGCGACGGCCGCCAGGGCCAGCAGACCGGCCAGGCTGAGGCCGGTGAGCGCGCGGACCCGGCGCGGGGTGGTCCAGTAGGCGTCGGTGAGCAGCCGGTTCCTGGTCCGGCCCGGGGCCGCGGCGGAGGGACCGGTGCGGGGATCGCGCGGCGCGGGAGCCGTCCCGGCCGTACCCGAGCCCGTCTCCGCCGACAGGCTCTCCCCCGGTACGACCGTCGCTCCTGCTCCCGCTGCCATGGCCGCGCGTCCCCTCCCCATCACCTGGCCGCCGGTCGGGACGGGCCCCGGTCGGGGTCCGCCGTGTCCGGCGCGGTCCAGCTCCTGACCCGGTATGGGACCGGGCTCCCCCACGGAGCGGAGCGGAACCGTTTCCTCACGACTGACGCTAGGCCCGAGGCGATCGATTCTGCTCCGTCCTGACGCCCCCTTGGCGCCGCGAGCACCGGTCTTGACGCACCCTTAGCGCCCGTGGGGCCCTAAGGCTCGTAGCGGTAGCCGATGCCGGGTTCGGTGATCAGGTGCCGGGGTCGGGCCGGGTCCCGTTCCAGCTTGCGGCGCAGGCCGGCGAAGTAGACCCGCAGGTAGTTGCCGCGCTCCTCGTGGTCCGGCCCCCAGACCGTGCGGAGGATCTGCCGACCGGGCAGCAGCCGGCCCGGGTTGCTGAGCAGCATGGTCAGGATCCGCCACTCGGTCGGGGTGAGCCTCAGCTGGCCCTCACCGCCGTCGGCGCGCACCACCGTGCAGGCCGCCAGGTCGATCAGGTGGTCGCCCAGCACGGCCCGGGTGCCGGGCGCGGGGGCGGCCGGGCGGCGCAGCACCGCGCGCAGCCGGGCGAACAGCTCGTCCATCAGGAAGGGCTTGGTGACGTAGTCGTCGGCGCCGGCGTCCAGCGCCTGGATCTTGTCGTCGGCGCCGCTGCGGCCGGAGAGCACGATGATCGGCACCGGCAGCCGGCTGCGCAGCCGGTGGATCACCTCGACGCCGTCCAGGTCCGGCAGGCCCAGGTCGAGCAGCACGGCGTCCGGCCTGGTCCGCTCGGCCGAGTCCAGCGCCGCGCTTCCGGTGTCGGCGGTGGCCACGTCGTACTTGCGGGCCCGCAGGTTGATCCGCAGCGCGCGCAGCAGCTGCGGCTCGTCGTCCACCACCAGGATGTGGCTCATGCCGGCACCTCGAACGGCCGGCGGCGCGGGTCGGTCGGCTGGTTCACAGGGTCCCCTCCTCGGCTACCGGCAGGGTGAGCAGCATCGTGGTGCCACCCCCGGGGGTGTCCTCGACCTCCAGGGTGCCGCCCATCGCCTCGGCCAGGCCGCGGGAGAGCGCGAGGCCCAGGCCCACGCCGCTGGTGTTGTCGGTGTCGCCGAGCCGCTGGAAGGGCAGGAACACCCGGTCGCGGTCGGTGGGCGGAATGCCGGGACCGCGGTCGGCGATCCGGATCTGCACCTGGTCCTGGTGCGCGCTGGCGGTGACCAGCACGGGCGCGCCCGGCGCGTTGTGCCGCAGCGCGTTGGTGATCACGTTGGCCAGCACCCGCTCCAGCAGCGGCGGGTCGGCCAGCACCGCGGGCACGTGGTCCAGGTCGAGCGGCTGCACCGGGACCTGCGGGTCGGGCAGTGAGTCGAGCGCCCGCGGCAGCACCTCCTCCAGGTGCACCGCGGCCAGGTTGAGGGTGAGCGCGCCGGCCTGCAGCCGGCTCATGTCGAGCAGGTTGTCCACCAGCCGGTTCAGCTTGACCAGCGACTCGTCCGCGGTGGCCAGCAGCTCGGCCTGGTCCTCGGGCGAGAACTCGACGTCCGGGCTGCGCAGCGAGCCGACCGAGGCCAGCGCCGCGGCCAGCGGGGTGCGCAGGTCGTGGCTGACGGCGGCGAGCAGCGCGGTGCGCATCCGGTCCGCCGCCTTGATCGGCTCGACCTCGGCGGCCACCGCGGCCAGCCGGTCGCGCTCCAGCGCGGCGGCGACGTGCGCGGCGAAGGCGGTCAGCACCCGCTGCTCGTCGGCCGGCAGCCGACGGCCGGCCAGGATCAGCAGCGCGTCCGAACCGACCGGTACCTCGGTGGTGTCCCGCTCGGCGGCCTGCTCGCCCGAGCCGTCGCTGCGGGCGATCACCTCGCCGGTGGCGCGGGAGAGCAGGGCCACCGAGTCCAGGCCGAAGGTGGTCCGGGAGTGCTCCAGCAGGGTCGGGATGGCCGAGCCGCTGCCTCCGCTGCCCTCCCGGGCGCGCAGCACGCTGCCGGCCAGCGTGCTGAGCGTCTCGGCCTCGGCGGTGGCCCGGGCCGCCCGGCTGGTCTGCCGGCCGGCCCGGTCCACCACGGTGGAGACGGTGAGCGCGACCGCCGCGAAGACCAGCAGCGCTATCCAGTTGTTGGTCTCGCCGATGGTGAAGGTGTGCACCGGCGGGATGAAGTAGTAGTTCAGCAGCAGCGAGGCGACCAGCGAGGCCACCAGCGCGGAGACCGCGCCACCGAGCAACGCGACCGCCACCACTCCGAGTTGGAAGAGCAGTGCGTCGGTGGTCAGGTTGACCGTGTGGTGCAGCTGGGAGAGCAGCGCGGTCAGTGCGAAGGGCAGCAGCAGGCCGGAGCCGAAGCCGGCCACGGTCCGCCGCCGCGAGTGCCGGCGACCCAGCGAGGGCAGCCGGCCACGCCTGGTGAACTCGTGGGTGACCATGTGGACGTCGATGTCCTCGGACTGGTCGACGGTGGTCTCGCCGATGCCCGGGCCGGTCAGGAAGCGGTTGACCCGGCCGCGCCGACTGGTGCCGAGCACCAGCTGGGTGGCGTCGTTGGCGCGGGCGAAGGCGAGCAGCGCGCTCGGGATGTCGTCCCCGACCACCACGTGGTAGCTGCCTCCCAGGGTCTCCACCAGCTGGCGCTGGGTGGCCAGCGCCGCCGGTGAGGCACCGGCCAGCCCGTCGCTGCGGGTGACGTGCACCGCCAGCAGCCGGTTGTCGCCCTGGCCGCCGATCGTGCGGTCGGCGATCCGGGCGGCGCGGCGGATCAGGGTCTCCCCCTCCGGCCCGCCGGTGAGCGCGACCACGACCCGTTCGCTGGTCTCCCAGACCCGGTCGATGCGGTGGGTGGACCGGTACTCGCGCAGCCCTTCGTCGACCCGCCCGGCCACCCAGAGCAGGGCGAGCTCGCGCAGCGCGGTCAGGTTGCCGACCCGGAAGTAGTTGGTGAGCGCGGCGTCCACCTTCTCGGCCTTGTAGACGTTGCCATGGGCCATCCGGCGCCGGAGCGCCTGCGGAGCCATGTCGACGAGTTCGATCTGGTCGGCCCGGCGCACCACCTCGTCCGGCACGGTCTCCCGCTGCGGGATCCCGGTGATCTTCTGGACGACGTCGTTCAGGCTCTCCAGGTGCTGGATGTTCACGGTGGTGATCACGTCGATGCCGGCGGCGAGCAGTTCCTCGATGTCCTGCCAGCGCTTGGCGTTGCGGCCGCCGGGGATGTTGGTGTGCGGCAGCTCGTCGACCAGCGCCACGGACGGCCGGCGGGCGAGCACCGCGTCCAGGTCCATCTCGCGGAACTCGGTCTCCCGGTAGATCCGGTGCAGCGCCGGGACGATCTCCAGGCCGTCCAGCATGGCCGCGGTGTGCTTGCGCCCGTGGCACTCGATCCAGCCCACCACCACGTCCGCCCCGCGTTCCTGTCTGCGACGGGCCTCGTCCAGCATCCGGTAGGTCTTGCCGACACCGGGGGCCGAACCGAGGTACACCCGTAGCCGGCCGCGCCGTGCCGAGGCGCCGGGGCCGAGATCGCGAGCCATGGAGGTCTCTTTCACACAGGATGGGCGGAAACGTGGGCGGGCCGGCCCGGGCGCTCGGGGAGATCATCCCCGGGCCCGGGCCGGCCGCTTCACTCGATCTGACGAAGCGTCATTTCGTCTCGCTGAGTGCCTTGTTGAGCAGGAGGACGTTCACCCCGGGGTCGCCGAGGAAGCCGAGCGAGCGGCTCTCGGTGTACTTGTCGACCAGCTTGGCGACCACGTCGGTGGGCAGGTCACGGGCCTTGGCGACCCGGTTGATCTGCTCCTTGGCGTAGGCGACCGAGATGTCCGGGTCCAGACCGGAACCCGAGGAGGTGATCGCGTCGGCCGGCACGGTGGCCGGGTCGACGCCGTCGAACTGGGCGACGGCCTGACGGGCGTCCTGGACCGACTTCAGCAGCTTGTCGCTGTTCGGGCCCAGGTTGGTGGGGCCCGACGCCGTCGGGTCGTAGCCGGTACCGGCCGCCGAGGGGCGCGGCTGGAACCACTTCGGGTCCGGCTGGGCCTGCTCGTTGGGGTCGTTCGGGTTCTTCTTCGGCAGGTTGAAGTTCTGGCCCAGCAGGCTGGACCCGATCTCCTGGCCGCTCGCGTTCTTGACGATCGAACCGTTCGCCTTCTGGCTGAAGGCGACCTGGCTGATCCCGGTGACCAGCAGCGGGTAGGCGACACCGCAGATCACGGTCATCACCAGCAGCATCCGCAGCGCGGTGAAGTGGGTGCGAACGGAGGTGGGCAGGGGCTTGGGCATGATGGCTTTCCTCCGTCTCTCAGCGCAGGCCGGGAATGAACTGGACGACCAGGTCGATCGCCTTGATCCCGATGAACGGCACGATCAGACCACCGAAACCGTAGATCCCGATGTTCCGCCGCAGCAACGAACTCGCGTCCGATGGCCGGTACTTCACCCCACGCAGGGCGAGCGGGATCAGGCCGATGATGACCAGGGCGTTGAAGATGATCGCCGAGGTGATCGCGGACTTCGGGCTGTGCAGCGCCATGATGTTCAGGTGCCCCAGGCCCGGGTACACGCTGGCGAACATGGCCGGGATGATCGCGAAGTACTTCGCGACGTCGTTGGCGATCGAGAAGGTGGTGAGCGCGCCACGCGTGATGAGCAGCTGCTTGCCGATCTCGACGATCTCGATCAGCTTGGTGGGGTTGGAGTCCAGGTCCACCATGTTGCCGGCCTCCTTGGCCGCCATGGTGCCGGTGTTCATCGCCACGCCCACGTCCGCCTGGGCCAGCGCGGGAGCGTCGTTGGTGCCGTCACCGGTCATGGCGACCAGCTTGCCACCTTCCTGCTCCTTCTTGATCAACGCCATCTTGTCCTCGGGCGTCGCCTCGGCCAGGAAGTCGTCCACCCCGGCCTCGTCCGCGATCGCCTTGGCGGTCAGCGGGTTGTCACCCGTGATCATGATGGTCTTGATACCCATCCGGCGCAGCTCGTCGAAGCGCTCCTTCATGCCCTCCTTGACGACGTCCTTCAGGTAGATGACGCCCAGGGCCCGGGGGGCGGCGCTGCCTCTGCGCTCGGCGACCACCAGGGGGGTGCCGCCGGCGCCGGAGATCCGGTCCACCAGCTCGGTGATGTCGCCGCCGACCGTGCCGCCGTTCTCGGTGACCCAGTTGGCGACCGAACCGGCCGCGCCCTTGCGGACCTGGTGCAGACCGTCGGCCTCGTCCAGGTCGACACCCGACATCCGGGTCTGCGCGGTGAACGGGACCCAGGTCGCGTGCGTCAACTCACCCTGGACGCGGGCCCGCAGACCGTACTCGGTCTTCGCCAGCACCACGATCGAGCGGCCCTCCGGCGTCTCGTCCGCGAGGGAGGAGAGCTGGGCGGCGTTCGCCAGGTCGTCGGTGTTCACGCCCCGGGCCGGCAGGAACTCGGCGGCCTGCCGGTTGCCCAGCGTGATGGTGCCGGTCTTGTCCAGCAGCAGGGTGTTGACGTCACCGGCCGCCTCGACCGCGCGGCCCGACATGGCGAGCACGTTGCGCTGCACCAGGCGGTCCATGCCGGCGATGCCGATCGCGGAGAGCAGCGCGCCGATGGTGGTCGGGATCAGCGCCACGATCAGCGCGACCAGCACGATCAGCGTCTGCGGCGCCCCCGCGAAGGAGGCCATCGGCTGCAGGGTGACCACCGCGACCAGGAAGACGATGGTCAGCGAGGCCAGCAGGATGTTGAGCGCGATCTCGTTCGGCGTCTTCTGCCGGGCCGCGCCCTCGACCAGCGCGATCATCCGGTCGATGAACGACTTGCCGGGCTCGGAGGCGATCTTCACCACGATCCGGTCGGAGAGCACCTTGGTGCCACCGGTCACCGCGCTGCGGTCACCACCCGACTCGCGGATGACGGGAGCGGACTCACCGGTGATCGCCGACTCGTCCACGGAGGCGACGCCCTCGACGACGTCACCGTCACCGGGGATGATCTCGCCGGCCTCGACCACCACGTGGTCGCCGAGCGCCAGCTCGGTACCGGCCACCGACTCCTCGGCCTGCGAGGCGGGCCAGTTGACCAGCCGCCGGGCCATCGTGTCGGTCTTGGTGCGGCGCAGCGTGTCGGCCTGCGCCTTGCCGCGGCCCTCGGCGACGGCCTCGGCCAGGTTGGCGAAGACCGTGGTCAGCCAGAGCCAGACGGTGATCGCCCAGGCGAACACCGAGGGGTGCGCGATCGCGGAGACGGTGGTGACCACCGAACCGACCTCGACCACGAACATGACCGGGTTCTTGACCATGACCCGCGGGTCGAGCTTCTTGACCGCGTCGGGGACCGCCGCGAGGAGGACCTTGGGGTCGAGCAGGTTGCTGGAGGCCCGGTGCGGGACCACTTCCTCCTGCTGCGGGGGAACGGTGAGAGTGGGGGTGGACATCAGTGCAGACCCTCCGCGAGCGGCCCGAGGGCCAGGGCAGGGAAGTAGGTGAGGCCGACGACGATCAGGACGACGCCCGACAGCAGGCCCACGAACAGCGGCTTGTGGGTGGGCAGGGTGCCCGGGGTGGCGGGGACCGGCTGCTGCTGGGCGAGCGAGCCGGCCAGCGCCAGCACGAAGACCATCGGCAGGAACCGGCCCAGGACCATCGCCAGGCCGAGCGCGGTGTCGTACCACGGCGTGTTCACCGTGAGACCGCCGAACGCCGAACCGTTGTTGTTCGCCGCCGAGGTGAACGCGTACAGCACCTCGGAGAAGCCGTGCGCACCGGAGTTGAGCATCTGTGCCCGCTCACCGGGCAGCGCGATCGCGACACCAGCACCGATCAGCACGATCGCCGGCGTGGTCAGGATGTAGAGGGAGGCGAACTTCATCTCCCGGCCGCCGAGCTTCTTGCCCAGGTACTCCGGGGTGCGCCCGACCATCAGACCGGCCACGAAGACCGCCACGATCGCCAGGATCAGCATCCCGTACAGGCCCGAGCCGGTGCCGCCGGGGGCGATCTCGCCGAGCATCATGTCGAAGATCGTCACGCCGCCACCGCCGGGGGTGAGCGAGTCGTGCGCGGCGTCCACCGCACCGGTCGAGGTCAGCGTCGTCGAGGAGGCGAACAGGCTGGAGGCCCAGAGGCCGAAGCGGACCTCCTTGCCCTCCATCGCCCCACCGGCCGCCTTCAGCGCCACACCGGTGGGGTGCGTCTCGAAGAACGTCAGCGCCGCGGCCGAGGCGGCCCAGAAGAGCCCCATCACGGAGACGATCGCGTAGCCCTGACGGTGGTCGCCGACCATCTTGCCGAAGGTACGCGGCAGCGAGAACGAGATCACCAGCAGCAGGAAGATCTCCAGCCAGTTGGTGAACCCGGTCGGGTTCTCGAAGGGGTGCGCCGAGTTGGCGTTGAAGAAGCCACCACCGTTGGTGCCCAGCTCCTTGATCGCCTCCTGGGAGGCCACCGGACCGCCCGGGATCGACTGGGTGTCCCCGGCCAGCGTGGTCACCTGGTGGAACCCGTGCAGGTTCTCGATCGCGCCGTTGGCCACCAGGACCAGCGCGAAGACGATCGACAGCGGCAGCAGCAGGCGCAGCACGATCCGGGTCAGGTCCACCCAGAAGTTGCCCACCCGGTCCGTCTTGGAGCGGGTGAAGCCCCGGATCAGGGTCGCCACCACGGCGATGCCGACGGCGGCCGAGATGAAGTTCTGCACCGCCAGGCCGGCCATCTGCACCAGGTGGCCCAGCGTCGACTCGCCACCGTAGTCCTGCCAGTTGGTGTTGGTCACGAACGAGATCGCGGTGTTCCACGCGCTGTGCGGAGCCATCCCCTTGAAACCGAGGCTCAGCATCAGCTTGTCCTGCAGCCGCAGGAAGGCGTAGAGGAAGACGACCGAGACCGCCGAGAAGGCCAGCACCGAGCGCAGGTAGCTCGGCCAGCGCTGGTCGGCGTCGCCGTCGACCCCGATCACCTTGTACAGACCGCGCTCCACCTTCAGGTGCTTGGCGGTGGTGAGGAGCTTGGCGATGTAGTCGCCAAGAGGGCGGTAACACAGGGCCAGCGCGCCCACCAGGGCAAGGGCCTGCAACCAACCCGCGAGAGTGGAGCTCATGTCAGAACTTCTCCGGGTAGATCAGCGCCACGACGAGGTAGCCGATGAGCGCGACGGCGATGACGAGACCTGCGATGTTCTCGACGCTCACAGCTTCTCCACCCCCCGGGCGATCAGAGCGAGGACGGCGAACACGACAACCGTGAGGCCGACGAAGACGAAGTCGAGCATGGGCTCCACCAAGGTGGTTGGGACCTGGCCGTGTACCTCCACGCGGGGCTTCACGACACCGGCGGCAGGCCGGCCCCAGTAGCAAACCGTCCGGATCCGGGCCGCAGAAGGTTCTTGACGCCCTCCATACGGGCTCCGTTCGATTGTTGACGGCCCTCATACGGTCCCGTTCGGCGCGGTCACGGGGGGATAACACGGCGATAACGCACTCGGCCCCGGACGATCGCGTCGTCCGGGGCCGGTGCGGGCGGGTACTCGCTCAGCCCTGCTTGCCGGTGCGGATCGGCTCCCGTTCGGGGCCGGCGGGCTCGCCGCGGCGGACCGCCCCGGGGGCGCGGCGGGCCGGGTGGTCGGCACGGGGGGCCGAGGAGAGCTGCCAGGGCACGCTGATCACCATCACGCCGGGGGTGAAGAGCAGCCGGCTCTTCAGCCAGAGCGCCGACTGGTTGTGCAGCAGGTGCTCCCACCAGCGGCCGACCACGTACTCGGGGATGAAGACGGCGACCACGTCGCGCGGGCTGTCGCGTTTGACCGAACGGACGTAGCCGACCACCGGCTTGGTGATCTCCCGGTACGGCGAGTCCAGCACCTTGAGCGGCACCCGGACGTCGTAGTCCGACCACTTCTGCTTGAGCTCGTCCATCGACTCCTTCTCCACCGCCACGGTGACCGCCTCCAGGGTGTCCGGCCGGAACGCCTCGGCGTAGCCCAGCGCCCGCAGGGTCGGCTTGTGCAGCGTGGAGACCAGCACGATGCCGTGCACCTTGGACGGGTGGACCGACTCGGCCTTCGGGTCCACCACCGCCAGCTCGTCGGCGACCGCGTCGTAGTGCCGCCGGATCCCGCGCATCATCACCCAGAGCACCACCGCGGCCAGCACGGCGAGCCAGGCGCCCTGGGTGAACTTGGTGATCAGCACGATTACCAGCACCAGCGCGGTGACGACCGCGCCGAAGCCGTTGATCACCCGGGAGCGCTGGGCGGCGTGCCGCACGGCCGGGTCGGTCTCGGTCGCCAGCGTCTCGTTCCAGTGCCGGACCATGCCGATCTGGGAGAGCGTGAAGGAGGTGAAGACGCCCAGGATGTAGAGGTGGATCAGGTTGGTGACGTTGGCTCCGTACAGCCAGAGCAGGCCGGCGTTGACCACGGCCAGCGCGATGATCCCGTTGGAGAAGGCCAGCCGGTCGCCGCGGGTGTGCAGCTGCCGGGGCAGGTAGCGGTGCTGGGCGAGGATCGAGGCGAGCAGCGGGAACCCGTTGAACGCGGTGTTCGCCGCCAGGATCAGGACCAGCGCGGTGGCCGCCTGGATGTAGAAGAAGAGCGGGCTGTGGTCACCGCCGAAGATCGACGAGGCCAGCTGGGCGATCACGGTCGGCTGCGAGGCGGTGTGGCAGTCGCCCGGGAAGCCCACCAGCTGGCAGGTGTCGTTGGTCTTGTGGACCTTGGCGACCAGCGACAGCACGGTGATCCCGGCGAACATCACCACGGCGGTCAGGCCCATCACCGTCATCGTGGTGGCGGCGTTGCGCGACTTGGGCTTGCGGAAGGCCGGCACCCCGTTGGAGATCGCCTCGACCCCGGTCAGCGCGGTGCAGCCGGAGGCGAAGGCGCGCAGGGCCAGCAGGACGAGGGCGGCCCCGGCCAGGGTGTTGGCGTGGTCCTCCGGGGTGATCGGGTACTTGGCGCTGGCGGCCACCGGCGGGTGCCCGAGCGCCGCCTGGACCAGACCGGTGATCACCATCAGCAGGATGCCGAAGATGAAGAGGTAGGTCGGGGCGGCGAAGGCCTTGCCGGACTCCCGGACCCCGCGCAGGTTCATCGCGGCCAGCAGCACCACGAACCCGATCGCCATCCCCACCCGGGCGCCGCCGATGCTGGGGAACGCCGAGATGATGTTGTCCACCCCGGAGGCCACCGAGACCGCCACCGTCATCACGTAGTCGACCAGCAGCGCGGCGGCCACCACCAGGCCGGCCCGCGGGCCGAGGTTGCTGCTCACCACCTCGTAGGAGCCGCCGCCGTCCGGATAGGCGTACACGACCTGGCGGTAGGACATCACCACCACCGCCATCAGCACGACCACGCCGAGCCCGATCCACGGGGTCAGGTGGAGGAACGCGGTGCCACCGATGGTGAGCACCAGGAGGATCTCCTCGGTGGCGTAGGCCACCGAGGAGAGCGGGTCGGACGCGAAGATCGGCAGGGCCAGGCGCTTGGGGAGCAGGGTCTCGCCCAGCTCCTCGCTGCGCATGGCCCGGCCGATGACGAGGCGCTTGAGAGCGGCGGGGACGTTGAACACAAGCGGAGCGTAAGCGTCCGGACCGCTTGGGTAATGGCAGACGCGCGGGGGCCGGCCGCCGGGGAGGCCCGGCACGCCACTACATCCGCAGCCGCAGTCGGCAGACCACCGCGTCGGTGCCACGGCGCAGCGCCCGGTCGATCAGCGCGCCGCGCTGGTTCTGCAGCGCCCGCTGCCAGAGCCGGACCGGCTCGACCTCCGGGATCAGCACGGTGATCCGGTCGTACGCGTGCTCGGCGCCGAGCTCGTTGACGAAGCCCACCAGCGGCCGGCCGAGCCGCCGGTGCGCGTCCGGCACCCGGACCAGCGGCACACCGGGCTGCCAGAGGTCCCAGTCGCGCAGCAGCGCGTCGGTGGCCTGCTGGTCCTCGGCGTCCGGCTCGGTGTGCACGACGGTCACCGCCAGCACCTCGTCGCCGAGCGAGACGGCCGCCGAGAGCGCGTCCCGGGTCATCCGGGAGATCCCCATCACCGGCACCACCACCAGCGAGCGCTGCCGGGTCACCGGGCCGGGGATCCGGCCCAGCTCCAGCCGCTCGCCGATCCGCGCGTACGCCCGGTGCACCGCCTCGAAGAGCAGCACCAGCAGCGGCAGTGCGACCACGATCCCCCAGGCGCCCTCGGTGAACTTGGTGCCGGTGACCACCAGGGTCGCGACCCCGGTCAGCACCGCGCCGAAGCCGTTCAGCAGGGCCTTCCCCCGCCAGCCGGCCGCCCGGGTCAGGTACCAGTGCTTCACCATGCCGACCTGGCAGATCGTGAAGCCGACGAAGACGCCGATCGAGAAGAGCGGCACCAGGCTGTTGACGTCGCCGCCCGAGCCGACCAGCAGCACCGCCGAGGCCAGCGCCAGGAAGAGCACGCCGTGCCGGTGCACCTGGTGGTCGGCGCGCAGCGCGAAGACGTGCGGCAGGTGGTTGTCGCGGGCCAGCAGCCGCATCAGCACCGGCAGCCCGCCGAAGGAGGTGTTGGCCGCCAGCGCGAGCAGGACCACCGTGGCGAACTGCACCAGGTAGAAGCCGAAGCCGTGGCCGAGCGAGGCGTCCGCCAGCTGGGCGAGCAGGGTCACCCCCTCCACCGGCCGGAGGTGGAAACGGCCGATCAGCACCGCCAGTCCGATCAGCATCACGCCGAGCAGCGCGCCCAGCGCGAGCTCGGTGTGCTGGGCCCGCTTGACCCGCGGCGCGCGGAACGACGGCACGGCGTTGGCCACCGCCTCCACCCCGGTCAGCGCCGAGCAGCCGGAGGCGAAGGCCTTGAGCAGCAGCAGCGCGCCCACGCTCGTCGCGTTGCCGGCCAGCACCGAGGCGTGGCCGGCGGCGGCCGCCGTGCTGGCCGGCGCCGAGCGGAACAGGCCGACCACGATGATCGCCATGATCGACAGCACGAAGACAGCGGTGGGTGCCATGAACCAGCGGGCCGACTCGGCGATGCCGCGCAGGTTGACCACGGTGACCACGACCAGCACGGCCAGGCAGAGCCAGACCCGGTCGGCGTAGAGGCCGGGGAACGCCGAGGTCAGCGCGGCCACCCCGGCCGTGACGGAGACCGCGACGTTCAGGATGTAGTCGATCACCAGCGAGGCGGCGGCGGTGAGCGCGGTGCGCCGGCCGAGGTGGGTCTTGGCCACCGCGTACGAGCCGCCGCCGTCCGGGAAGGCCGCGATCACCTGACGGTAGGAGGCGGTCAGCACCGCCAGCAGCAGGGCGATCGCGGCGGTGACCGGGAGGGCGAAGCCGAGGCCGTAGGCGCCGGCCGCGGCGAGCACCAGCACGATCGACTCCGGACCGTACGCCACCGAGGCCATCGCGTCGAGGGAGAGGGCGGCCAGGCCGCCCAGCGCGGTGAGCTTGTCGCGGTCGCGCTCGTGCCCGGGACGGGCGGCCGGGCGCTCGGCGGGGCCGGCCGCGGGGCCCGCGGTGAGGACGTGGCCGGTGGCTTCGTCGGGGGTGGGTGGCATCGGGCGGACCTCCGCGCTCGGGTACGCGTGGAATCGTCTCCGCGGCTCCGGGACCGCCGTCCGCTCGATACGCGTTCGATACACCGGACCGGGGTTCCTTGACGGTGCTCTGACGCCGGCCCGCCGGCCCGCGCGGTGCGTTTGGTGAAGCCCCCGGCGCCGGTGGCACTCGGCGCCGGGGGCGCTCCGGGGCGCTCCCGCGGGAGCGTTCAGCGGCCGCCCGCGCGGCGGCCGTGGTTGGCCTTCTTCCGCCGGCGGTCCTTCTTCTTGCGGGCCCGCTTGGACATCGGCTCTCCTCCTCGTTCGGTGTTCCGTGTTCCCCGTTCGGACTTCAGTGCCGTCAGCCCGCTCAGGCCCGGGTCTCCAGCAGGTCGGCGAGCTTGGCCAGCCGGCGCTGCGAGCGCTCCTCCTGCACGATCTGCGCGGTCGGCGCGATGTCACCGCCGTCGTAGTACGCACCGTTGGTGAGCGGGAAGCGCGGGTCGCAGAGCCGGACCACGGCCGCCGCGCCCTCGGCCGGCGGTGCGCCGACCCGTCCGTACAGCGGCAGCAGCGCGGTGTCGCACAGGCCCGGGTTGACGCTGACCGCGGTCACCCCGGATCCCTCGGGCGCCATGTCGCGGGTGGCCATGGTGAGCGCGAGCTGTGACTGCGCGTAGGCGGCGACCCGGGAGTACTTGCGCACCCGGTTGGGGTCGTTCCAGTTCATCGCGGCGGTGCGGTGCAGCGAGGAGGAGACGTTGACGATCCGGGCCGCGCCGGCCGCGGCGAGCGGCGCCCGCAGCAGCTTCGCCAGCAGGTGCGCGGCGAGGAAGTTGACCTGGAACGAGATCTCGTTGCCGTCGTCGGTCAACGTGCACCGCTCGGGCGCCATCACCGCGGCGTTGTTGACGAGCAGGTCGAGCGCCGGGAACGCCTCGGCGACCGCGGCGGCCAGCCCGGCCACCTCGGAGAGCCGCGCGAAGTCGGCGGCCAGCAGGTGGAACCGGTCCTCCGGCAGGCCGGTCGCGACGAGCCGGGCGACGGCGTCCACGCCCTCCCGCTCGGTCCGGGCGTGCACGACGACGGTGGCGCCCGCCTCGGCCAGCAGCCGGGCGGTCTCCCAGCCGATCCCCGAGGAGGCACCGGTGACCAGGGCGACCCGGGTGGGCAGGGCAGGGGAAGAGACGGACATCGAACCCATCCAAGGGTGAAGTGGTTTGACGCGGGCCGGAGTTGACACCGGACCGCCGAAGGGTGCCGCGCGTTCGACGCGGACGCGGTCGTACCGGATCCGGCCGCTGCGGACAACTCAGCGATCTGACACGGAAGTTGGTCGCGCGAGCTGATCAGCGTGACCGCGCGGGCTGATCAGCGGGCGACCTCGGTCAGCGCGCGCAGGCCGGACAGCGCCCGCGGATGCGGCGGGCGGTCATGATGGCGGGCGACGCGGAACATGCCTTCCATCCAAGGACATTGCGGGCGGCCGGACAAGTCCGACTCGCCGCCCCTGACAGAACCCTGACGCCGACCTCGCCCCCTCACCCGGCCCAGGGCCAGTGGCCGGCCCGGATCCGGCGGCGCGGCAGCGCGGCCGGGAGCGCGGCCAGCAGTGCCGCGCCCGTCAACAGGCCCATGCGCAACGGCTCGACGCCGTGCCCGGCCCAGCCGAGCGTGGCGTGGCGGTGCGCCGCGAACCCGTTGAAGAAGAGCCAGCCGATCCCGCCGATCACCGACGCCGCCCAGGGACGGGAGAGCGCGCCGAGCGCGCCGCAGAGCACGGCGTACCCACCCAGCGCGAACCAGCCGGCGTTCAACTCCCGCACCGCGGCCAGCGCGAAGGCCAGCACGATGGATCCGGCCAGGGCCAGCGCGCCGCACATCGGGACGGCCAACCGGTCCACCGCGGGCCGGTAGCGGCGCGCACCGGGACGCGCGGGCGCCGAGTAGAGGCGCATCGGTGTGGCGGGGCCGCGGGCGGGACGGGCCGAGGGGTCCATCGGCGGCCGGCTCAGCGGCTCGGGACCGGTTCGAGCGGCAGGTGCCAGGTGTTGCGCCGCTGGACCTCGGCCAACTCCCGTTGCAGCGCGAGCCGTGGCACGGTCAGCACCGGGCAGCCGGCCCGGCGCACGCAGTAGGAGGTCACCGACGGGCGGAGCAGCCGGCACAACGGGCCGGGGCGGCCCGCGCCGACCACCAGCAGGTCGTCCGACCGGTCGGCGGCCCCCACCAACACCACGCCCGGCTCGCCGCGAACCGCCACGCACTCCAGCGGGACACCCGGGTCGCCGGTCGGGAACGCCTCCGTCACCGCGGCCAGCATCCGCTCGACGGCCGCGTCGCGGCAGGCCGAGACCAGCGGTGGGCAGGGCGAGCGGCGGAAGCTGTACTCGCCGCCCGGCGGGACCCAGGCGAGCACGGCCAGCAGCGCGGCGTCCGTCCGGCGGGCCTCGGCCACAGCCCGGTGCAGCGCCGCGAGGCTCCCCAGCGAACCGCTCACACCGACGACGATCCGCCGCTGCTCGGGCATGGCCGCCCTCCTCCTGGTCGCTCTGGACGCGATGCCTCCAGCAAACCGGGGAACCGCGGGCGGTGAAGCTCCCTTGACGCTTCCCTGACGGCCACGGCGGCCTTCCGAACGCCGCTCTGACGGCGACTGGAAGCAGGAATCGTAGGGGCGGGGCGAGCCGGAAGTCCCGGCGGGCGCCGGTTGGGAAGACGATCAGCTCGGATGGACCCAGCGGGGAGGCTGCGCACCGTCGGCCCCGCCCCGCGACCACTCTCCTGCCATGGATACGCATGTGCAAGCTATGCGCAATAGTCGCCGCGACCTCCCGGGCACCGCCGAGGAGCAGACGGGGCATCAGGTCCCGCCGGATGGGCTGTTACACGGCGGTGACGGTTCCAGGATGGTAGGCGAACCATTCCTCTGACAAGATCTTCACATCGCAGCCGCCGAGTCCCACGAACGAGCAGCGGGCCGCCCCGCGCTCACTCGCAGCGAACCGACTCCGCGCTCATCCGCAACGAATTTCCGGGGGGAAATCACCATGCTCGCACGCCCGTTCGCCCGTCGCTCCCGCCTGCTGGCCGCCACCGCGCTCGTCCTCGCCACCGGCACCGCCGCGCTCGCACCCGCGACCGCCTTCGCCGCCACCCCGGCCCCCGGTGCTCCCGCGCAGAGCGACGCCAAGCCCCTGGTCGCCCAGCTGTCGGCGCCCTCGTCGGTGACCCCGCTGACCCGCGGCGGCGGCACCGAGTCCCTGACGCTGACCGTCACCAACAACTCCGACCAGGCGCAGCCGTTCAACCCGTCGATCGCCGCCACGCCGGTGGGCCCCTCCGCAAGTGGACTGGACTGGATCAACTTCGACGCCAAGGCGATCTCCGCGCCGGCCACCTGGGGCCAGTCGAACTGGCGGAACGACGGGTTCCACGGCTACGTCGTGCCCGACCACCGCATGATCTCGGTGCCCTTCATGGTGCCGGCCCACGAGACCTACAGCTGGTCGGTCTCCTTCGGTGTGACGGCCGCCCTCCCCTCGGATGACACCGCCCTCAAGCTCAGCCTGGCGAACGACGTGGACGACAGCACCAACGGTGACCCCGTGACACTGCCGATCGGCTCCTCCACCGGTGCGCTCGTCCAGAGCTTCTCGAACTTCTCGGGCACCGTCTCGTACCAGAAGCCGTTCGAGACGGACCTCATCCTGACCAACAACGGCTCGGACATCGACTCGGCGATCAACCCCACGCTCCGCTTCGGCGACACGAAGCCGGGCGGGGCCACCTTCGGCCTGGAGGTGTGGCAGGACGACGAGTGGGTCTCGGTCCCGGGCTCGGGCACCTGCTGGCAGCTGCCCCCGGTGACCGCCGGTCTCGCCAAGGGCGCGAGCCACCAGTACAAGCTGCGGCTCTCGCTCACCAGCTTCACCGGGCCGGGCGTCACCTTGCTCGACTGGCTCAGCCTCGCCCCGGACACCAACCAGGGCCCGGTGGACGTCACCGTGAAGGCCTTGCTGACCGTGGACGGCACTCCCCTCTCCTCCTCCGGCGGCCAGACCGGGCAGCCGGGCCCGACCTCGCCGACCACCACGACCGCGACCGGCACGGCCGGCACGGCCCCGACCGGCTCGACCGGCCCGACCGGCCCGACCGGCACGACCGGCAACCCCGTCACCCCGGTCTCGGACACCTCCGCCACGACCCCGGCCCCCGTGGCCACCGCCGGCCCGACCCAGACCTCCGCCGCGCCGGTCGCTCCGGCGTCGGACTCCTCCTCGGCCCCGACCACCACCACGCTCGCCAGCGACACCACCACGCCCGCCGCCGCCAGCCTCGCCTACACCGGCGCCGGTGACACCCCCGCCCTGTTCGGCGCGGGTGGAGCCCTCGTCGCACTCGGCGCCGGCGCGGTCCTCTACGCCCAGCGCCGGCGGGCGAAGGCGCAGGGCTGACCGGCGGCGCGAGCACGAAGGCCCGATGCTGTCGATCCGGGGCGTGAGTTGATCCGGGCATCCGGGCGTGGGTGACGGCGGTCCCCGAGACCAGATCGTGGTCTCGGGGACCGCCGTTGCCGCGTGGGGAGGGTGTCGATGCCGATGCGGCCGATCGCCCCGGGAGAAGAAGACCTCGTTCCCCGAAGGCAGTTGGCGATCCGGACCCGGGACGGGTCGGGCCCGTTCCGCTCCGACGGGAAGCACGCGGACCTGTTCCCGACGCGGGGGAAGCCGGCCTGGTCGCCGGGTCGGCCGGCAGGCGGTACCGCCCCGGACCGACGGCCCGCGCCAAGTGCCCGGACGGCGCCATGAAGGCGGTGAACGGGCGGTTCGCCGAGGCGCCCGGCGAGCGGGAGCGAGTCCGGCACCCGCCCGGAACCCGGAGCACCCAACAGAACGGCCCCTGATCCGCGTTTCCGCAGATCAGGGGCCGTTCTCTATCCTGTGGCTGGTGCAGGGTTCGAACCTGCGTAGCTTGCGCGACAGATTTACAGTCTGCTCCCTTTGGCCGCTCGGGCAACCAGCCAGGATTGGTGTCTCCCGGGGGCCTTGCCCCGTTCGACTCGGTAAACGATACCTGATGAGTGGGGGTGCTCCGCCACTCGATTGGTCACGCGATGATCAAGACGCTCGGGTCGGGTGGGGCTGGATAGGCTGGGGCCGTGACCTGCCCCGCCCGTGCGGGGCCCATGCCGCCGACACCACAAGGAGACCACCACAGATGGCCGACTCCAGTTTCGACATCGTCTCGAAGGTCGAGAAGCAGGAGGTCGACAACGCGATCAACCAGACCTCCCGCGAGATCGCCACCCGCTACGACTTCAAGAACGTCGGGGCCACCATCGGCTGGACCGGCGACAAGATCGAGATGAAGGCCGACGGCGAGGAGCGGGTCAAGGCCATCCTCGACATCCTCCAGTCCAAGCTGATCGCCCGGAAGGTCTCGCTGAAGGCGCTGGACGCCGGCGAGCCGCAGCTGTCCGGCAAGGAGTACAAGATCTTCGCGACCATCAAGGAGGGCATCTCCCAGGAGAACGCCAAGAAGGTCTCGAAGATCATCCGCGACGAGGGCCCGAAGGGCGTCAAGGCGCAGATCCAGGGCGACGAGCTGCGGGTGTCCTCGAAGAGCCGCGACGACCTGCAGGCCGTGCAGGCGCTGCTCAAGGGCAAGGACCTGGATTTCGCCGTCCAGTTCGTGAACTACCGGTGAACCGGGATTGAACTTCTGACGGTCGGCTACCCCGGTCGGCGTAGCGACCAGGGTGACGCCGACGGCCGGCCGGGGAGCGTTCCTGGGCAAGGGCGGCACGGAGGGCGTCGCGGTCGCGGCGCCCTCGCCCGCTGTGGCGGGCCGGCCGGCCACGGCGTTTCCTGAGAATTGCATGTGCCGCTCCGCCGGGCCCGCCGCAGGGCAACGGTCCCTGGGCCGGCCAAGTCGGTCGGTGCGCGAAAAACGGGTCTGCCGTACTCAGTGATTCTTAAAGAATCCACTGCTACGTTGACCCGGCTCGCCCCACCTGACCTCGTGAAGGGGACGCCACCGGTGACCAGCCTGTTCCGCTCCGCTCGCCAGTCGGCCGCCTCGATCCGGCCGGAGCCGCTGCGTGCCGCCGAGCCCGCCGCCGCGGGGTGGAGAGCCCGACTGGCCTACGCCCGCCAGAAGGCCCAGTACCTGCGGATGCTGGCCTGGCCGGTCTACTTCTACTCGCTCTGGCGGTACATCGCCGACAACGGCCTGCCGTACCAGAACGACGTGGTCTTCCTCTGGCTGATCGGCGCACTGAGCGCCGCCGCCGTGCACAGCGGCCGGCGGTTCGGCTGGCTGCGGGTGCTGCGCGACTGGATACCGGTGATGGCGGCGGTCTGGGCGTACTCGCTGCTGCGCGGGTACGGCGCGCACACGCCGTGGGCCGTGCACTGGGCGCCGCAGCTGGCCTTCGACCGCGCGGTCGGCTTCGGACAGGTGTGGACCGTACGGCTGCAGCACTGGCTGTACACCCCCGGCCACCCGCACTGGTACGACTACGTGGTCACCACGGTCTACATGTCGCACTTCTTCACCGTCTTCGTGGTGATGGCGGTGCTCTGGCGCCGGCGGCACGACCGTTTCACCCGGCTGGTGGCGCTCTACCTGGCGCTGACCTTCGCCGGGTTCGCGACGTACATCCTCTACCCGGCCGACCCGCCGTGGCTGACCAGCCAGGCCGGGCACATCCCGGCCGTCACCCGGGTCGTCTCGGACGTGCTGACGCAGAGCGGGCTGCCGCGGGCCGGATCGATCTTCGAGAACGGCAGCCAGTTCGACAACGACGTGGCCGCGATGCCCTCGCTGCACGCCGCTTACCCGATGATGCTGGCGCTCTTCTTCTGGCCCACCGCCGGACGGAAGCTGCGGGTGCTGCTGGTCGCGTATCCGCTGGCGATGGCGTTCAGCCTGGTGTACGGCGCCGAGCACTTCGTGATCGACATCCTGATGGGCTGGCTGTACGCCACGGTGATCGTCCTCGGGCTGAACCGGCTGCTGGACCGCCGGGCCGCCCGCAAGGCCGCGAAGGCGGCGGTGGACGGAGGGGAGGGCGACGGCCGGCGGGAGGAGCTGCGACAGCTGGCCCACGGAACGGCCGCGCGGACGGCGACGGAACACGAGGCCGGACACGAGGACGAGGGCGGGGATGACGAGCCCGCGGAGCTGTTGAACGAACGTGAGCTGCTGAAACGGCGCTGAGCGGCCCCTGGGGAGTTGGGCACCCCCTGGGGCCGTGGCGGGGCGGGCGGGCAGACTGGACGCGTGCCCACTTCTCCTCGCCCCACCGCCGAACAGCTCGCCGCCGCCCAGGACGTCACCATCCCCGACGTCTCCGCCCCTGGCCTGCGGGTGCTGTTCTGCGGCATCAACCCCGGTCTGTGGTCCGGCGCCACCGGCCACCACTTCGCCCGCCCGGGCAACCGCTTCTGGCCGGCGCTGCACCGCTCCGGCTTCACCCCGGCCCAGCTGCGGCCCGAGCAGCAGCAGGAACTGCTCGGCCTGCGGCTGGGCATCACCAACGTGGTCGCCCGGGCCAGCGCCAAGGCCGACGAGCTGACCCGGGACGAGCTGCGCGAGGGCGGCGCCGAGCTGGCCGAACGGGTGACCCGGCTGCGGCCACGGGCGCTGGCGGTGCTCGGGATCGGCGCCTACCGGACGGCGTTCGGCCGGCCGCGCGCGACGATCGGGCGGCAGCCGGCCGACCAGCTCCCGGACGAGCTGGGCGGCGGGGCGGGCGGTACCGAGGTCTGGGTGCTGCCCAACCCGAGCGGGCTCAACGCGCACTACAGCCTGGACGCACTGGCCGAGCGGTTCCGCGAGCTGCGCGAGGCGCTGCCGGCCGAGTAGGCGAGTTCCATGAACGGGATTCATGGAAGGGCGCCAGCCATCGACGCGGACCCCTGCTTCCGCCTCCGCCGCGCTCCTACGGTGATCACACCGGCCACACCGAGCGTGCGACCGCCGTCCCGTCCCAGGAGTCCCAGGAGTCCGCGATGTCCCGTTCGTTCCAGGCTGTCCACCAGGTGTCCCGCCCCACCGGCATGCCCACCCCCGACAACTTCGCCTTCGTCGAGGGCACCCTGCCGGCCCCGGCGCCCGGGCAGGCGCTGGTGGAGAACGTCTACCTCTCGGTCGACCCATACATGCGGGAGGCGATGAACGAGGGCGGGTGGGAGCTGAACGCCCCACTGGAGGGCCGTTCGATCGGACGGGTCGTCGAGTCCCGGGCGCCCGGCCTGGCGGTCGGCGACCTGGTCCGCCACCGGCACGCCTGGCGCACCCACGCCCTGGTGACCGCCGACGAGGTGCGGGTGGTGCCGAACCGCCCGGGCGTGCCGCTCAGCGCCTACCTGAGCGTGCTCGGCGGCACCGGCCTCAGCGCGTACGTCGGCCTGACCCGGGTGCTCCGGCTGCAGCCCGGCGAGAGCGTCTTCATCTCGGCGGCGGCCGGCGGGGTCGGCAGCGCCGCGGGCCAGCTCGCCCGGCTGCTCGGCGCGGGGCGGGTCATCGGCAGCGCGGGCTCGCCGGCCAAGGTGCAGCACCTGACCGAACGGCTCGGCTTCGACGCCGCGTTCGACTACCACGACGGCCCGGTCGGTGAACTCCTGCGCCGGGCGGCCCCGGAGGGGATCGACACCTACCTCGACAACGTCGGCGGCGAGCATCTGGCGGGCGCCATCGACGTGTTGCGCCCGTACGGCCGGATCGCCTGGTGCGGCGCGGTCGGCCAGTACAACAGCAGCGAGCCGCCCGCCGCACCGCGCAACCTCTACGACGTGGTCTCCAAGAGCCTGCGCCTGGAGGGCTTCCTGGTCGCCAACCACCGTGGGGTGCAGGGCGAGTTGGAGGAGTTCCTGGTGCCGCACCTGCTCGCCGGGCGGGTGCTGGCGGACGAGACCGTGGTGCGGGGCTTCGACCAGGTGGTGAACGCCTTCCTCGGGATGCTCGGTGGCGCCAACACCGGCAAGATGATCGTCCAGGTCGGCGATCCGTCCTGAACTACCGTCTACCGCACGTGAGTTCCGCGAAAACGGGCCGCGTAGCCGGACGGCGGGACGCCGAGGTGGCGCAGGAAGACCCGGCGCAGCGTCTCGTCGCTGCCGAACCCCGACCGCCGAGCCGCGCCGGCCACCGTCTCACCGCCCTCCAGGAGCCCACGGGCGGCCTCCAGTCGGACCAGCTCGACGTAGCCGGCCGGCGTGCTGTCCAGTTGGGCCCGGAACAGCCGGGTGAGTTGACGGACACTCAGACCGGCCAGGGCGGCCAGCGCGGTGGTCGAGTGGTCGGCGGCCGGGTCGGCGAGGACGGCGTCCAGCACGGCGCGCAGCGCGTCGTGCCGCGGCCGCGGGGTGCGCGCCGGGACCGAGAACTGCGACTGCCCGCCCGGCCGTTGCATGAAGACCACCAGGTCACGGGCGACCTCACGGGCCGCCTCGGGGCCGCGGTCCTCCTCGACCAGGGCCAGCGCCAGGTCGATCCCCGCGGTGACGCCGGCCGAGGTCAGCACCCGGCCGTCGCGGACGTAGATGGCGTCCGGCTCGACGGTGATCCGGGGGTAGCGCCGGCGCAGCGCGGCCGCGTGCCGCCAGTGCGTGGTGGCCCGGCGGCCGTCCAGCAGACCGGCCTCGGCCAGCACGAAGGCGCCGGTGCAGACCGAGGCCACCCGGCGCGCGGAGCCGGCCAGCGCGACCGCGGCGGCCAGCACCTCGCCGGCGGCGAGGCCGGTCAGGCCGTCCGGCAGGGTCGGCGCACCGGGGATCAGCACGGTGTCCGCCCGAACCGCGAAGGCGTCGGCGGTCACCGCCAGGACAGTGCCGGTCGCGGCGGTGACCGGGCCCCCGCCGGGCGAGCAGAGCACCACCTGGTACCCGCCGGCGGTGTCGAACACCTCCAGCGGCGCGGCGACGTCCAGCAGCCGGACCCCGTCGTAGCCGAGGACCGCGATCAACGGTCGCCGCCGGGCGGGTGGTGGGCTCTGCCTGTTGGTCATCCTTCGAGGATAGGCCGCGGCGATGGCCGGATCTGTGGGCGTGCCGTCCATCCGGTCATGGCCGGGCGACCGGCCGCGCTGCGAGAGTCGAGCCATGACAGAGCGACCGACCGAACGACCGCCCCTCCCCCCGTTCACCGAGGCCACCGCCCGCCAGAAGGTGCGGGCCGCGGAGGAGGCCTGGAACAGCCGCGACCCCGAACGGGTCGCCCTCGCCTACACCGAGGACTCCGAGTGGCGCAACCGCGACCTCTTCCTGCACGGCCGGGCGGAGATCGTCGCGTTCCTGCGCGCCAAGTGGCAGCGCGAACTCGACTACCGGCTGCGCAAGGAGCTGTGGTCGTGCACCGGCAACCGGATCTCGGTCCGCTTCGAGTACGAGTGGCACGACGCGCCCGGGCAGTGGTGGCGCAGCTACGGCAACGAGCAGTGGGAGTTCGACGAGCACGGCCTGATGCGCCGCCGCTACGCCAGCATCAACGACCTGGCGATCGACCCCGCCGACCGCCGGCTCCTCGACTGACCGAGGAGCCCGGCGGCCGGGTGGCGGGCGGCGCGTCAGTGGCCGACCTCCAGCAGCGCGGCCACGGCGTCCGCACTGCCCGCCTCCAGGAGGTCGTCCTCGGGGATGCGCACGCCGTACTCGCTCTCCAGGATCACGGAGAGTTCGAGCATCACCAGGGAGTCGAGTTCGATCTCGAAGAAGCCGGTCGAGGAGGTGATGGCCTCGTCCATCGAGAACCTCTCCGCCAGGATTCCGACGATGCGGTCGGCAACAGCACTCATGATCTCTTCGCCTTTCGATGACGGTCGAGTGGTGTCCACACCGGCCGGCTACCGGTCGCCGAGCACTCCGGCGACCTTGATGTCCGGCCAACTCACGGCGGCGGAGCCCCAGTTCAGCCCGGCGCCGAAGGCGGTCAACAGCACCCGGTCACCGGTGCCGAGCGTTCCGCGGGCCGCCGCGTCGGTCAGGGCCAACGGGATCGACGCGGCCGAGGTGTTGCCGACCCGGTCGAGGTGGACCAGCACCCGCTCGCGGTCGACCGCCAGCAGCTCGGCGACCGTCTGGAGGATCCGGACGTTCGCCTGGTGCCCGACGAACCGGTCCACGCTCGCCGCCTCCCAGCCGACCCGCCGGAGCAGCCGGGCCGAGGAGGCGCTCATGTGCTTCACCGCGTGGGTGAAGATGTCCTTGCCGCGCAGGAGGAGCAGGCTGTCCTCGTCCCGTGGCGGCTCCCGGTGCGAGCGCTGCCGGGAGCCGCCGGCCGCGAGCAGCCCCAACTCCCTGAACCGGCCGTCGCCACCGAGGTCGAAGCCCTGGAAGGCGCCCGGCTCGGCCGGGTCACCGGCCCTGAGCACGGCGGCGCCGGCGCCGTCGCCGAAGATGACCGCCGAGGCGCGGTCCTCGTGGTTCAGCCGGGTGGACCAGATGTCCGCCCCGATCACCAGCACCCGCTCCGCCGTGCCGGCAGCGATCGCCCCCGCCGCGTTGGCCAGGCCGTAGACGAAGCCCGCACAGGCCGCCGAGAGGTCGTAGGCCCACGGGGTGCCCACGCCGAGCCTGGTCGCGATCTCGGGTGCGGTGGCGGGCATCGGCTGGTCGGGCGTGCTGGTCGCCAGGATCACCAGGTCGACCGCGTCGGCTCCGGCCGACTCCAGCGCCCGTTCCCCGGCCGCCACCGCGAGGTCGCCGGTCACCGTGCCGGGGTCGGCCCAGTGGCGCTGGTGGATCCCGGTCCGGGTGCGGATCCAGGCGTCGTCGCCGCCGACCAGCTCGGCGAGCTCGGCGTTGGAGACGATCCGCGGCGGCACCATGCCGCCGATCCCCTGCAGTACGGCGGCGCGGGTCACGACGCACCGCCGGGCAACCGGTGGGTCGCCGAGCACCGGAAGCCCAGGTGCTCGAACTCACCGACGACGTCGACGGTCCGCCAGGTCTCACCGCTCCGGGTGGTGAGCAGCCGCGGCTCGGCCAGCCGGACCGCGAGTTCGGCACAGCGCACCGGCCGGTACGGATCGCCGACCTCCAGGACGGCCTGTCGCATCCAGAGCGTGTCGCTCTCGGCCCGGCTGACCGAGTCCAGCCCGTAGAGCAGGATCTGGCCCAGCTGGATCCCGGCGACGAAGGCGTCGAGGATCGAGGTCGCGCCGTGGCTGTAGCTCTCCAGGCCCTGGACCGGCAGGCCCGCGGGCGCCGAGGAGCGGGTGCTGACCAGCGCGGTCGCCCGGCGGGCGGCCAGGTCCACCCGGAGGTCCTCGACGAGCTGCGTCTTGGTGCGGTGCGCGGCGGCGAAGGGCCGCAGCCTGGCCGGGCCGAGCAGCGCGTCGGGATGGTGGTGGTGGGCCGGTGCCACGGTGGGCACGGCCGGGCGCGGCGGGTGCTCGACCTCGCACCGCACCCGCAGCGCGCCCACCCGGCAGTGCACCAGCGTGGTCCGCTCGGTCTGCGGCGTGGCCGCCACGTGGACCTGGAAGTCGGCCAGCTCCTTCTCGACCGGGTTCGTCCCGGCCTGGATCCGAACCCGTCTCAGGCGGAGTTCGCCGCGCTGCCGCAGGTCCAGCCCCAGCGTGTGGGTCAGGTGGAGCTCGGCCATCTCGCCCGCGATCAGCAGCACGTCGACGCTGCTGAGGTGCGGAACCCGGTCGGCGTCGCCCTTCCGGGACCAGTCCTGCGGGTAGCCGACCGACGCCCGGGCGCTGCCGGTGCCCCCGCCGTCCGGCGCCGGCGTCAACCGGATGTCCGTCAGGCGCTGTTCGGCCCGCCGGTAGCCACCGCCGAAGAAGCGGCGCTCGCCGGGTCCCAGGTAGTCGTCCACCGTGGCCCGGTGCAATACCTCGGACGTTGCTGTGGTGCCGGTCATCTCACTCCCCGTGTGTGGTAGCTGGACTTCTCCGCCGGTCGGTCGGGGCGGATCCGCTCGGTCTCGAGCCGCAGGTCCTGCCGGTCGTAGTCGGCCCGCGCCCGCCGGACCGCCTCGGCCGTCGGGATGAGCCGCGGCAGGTCGAACAGCTCGGTGATGCGCTCCAGGCGCTGCTCGACCGGGCCGCCGACGACGTGGTACGGCACGCCCAGTTCGTCGAGGGTGCGCAGCAGCAGCTCGTCGCAGCGCCGGCGGAACCGCGCGTTCATCGGGCGGTGGCCGTCGGCGACGATCGGCAGCTCGTCGCGCAGGTGCACGAAGGAGTCGTAGGTCCGCGCGACGTGCTGCTTGAACGCGACGCCGTACTGGATCATCACCTGCTCGAAGAAGTCCGTCTCCGGTGTCCGGGGCACCGCTTCGCCCTCCGCCAGGTGGGCCGTGGCGGTCGGGTTGATGCCCTCCGACACCCGCAGGGTCCCGTAGGTCCATTCCTGCAGGGAGGACCCGTCGGACACGAACCCGTCACCGAGCAGGCGCTCGTGCACCGCGCGCTCGACGTGACGTCGCATCACCAACTGGAGGAACTCCGGCCAGGTGCACTCCGCCAGCGGCTTCCCCGGCACCGCTTCGGGGAGGATCTCCCGCATCGTCCTGGCGACCGCCCGCGGCAGACCCGTCAGGTGCGAAAGCGCCAGCACCGTAAGGGTCTTGCCGGAGGAGTACGTACCCGAGACTGACAACCTCACCTTCGCACCCTCATTCCGGGTGGTCGGACGGCAGCGTGTCGAGTGGTCCCGGCATCCGCGCCGAGCGGGCCGGTCCCGCCGCCGTCTCCGACGTTAGTTCGCGCTCACCCGGGGACGGCAGTGTCGGATCATGGTGGTGCCAGGACCACCAGGCACCGGGGGCCGACGACCGGACGGACGGAACGGGGGCGGGCGACGCACCTGGCGTCACCCGCCCCCACGAAGAGGAACGGCCCTGATCCGTCGAGGAGTCATGCCGCCCGATCGTCCGCCCGATCGAACCGCCGCGTCTCGAACTGCCGCATGACGAGCTTGAGTTTGGTCGCCGTCGCGGTCTCCTGGTCCGGCGCGTAGAGGTGGAGCCGGAGGTCGGGGGCCTCGGTGAGCTCCAGGGAGGTGTGCTCGAAGGTCATCCGGCCGAACCTGGGGTGCTCGACGACCCTGCTCTCCCGGGGGGCCAGGCTGATTTCGTGCCGCTGCCAGAGCCTTTCGAAAATCGGGCTCCCGGCGCGCAGCCGGCGGGCCAGCTCGGTGAAACCACGGTCCTCCGGATAACGCGCGGCCTGCGCCCGGAAGAAACCGATCAACTCGCTGGCGACGGCCTCGGCGTCCGGAAATCTGGTCCGCCACTCGTCGTCCAGGAAGAAGCGGACCACCTCGTTGACGTTCCCGTCGGCCAGCCCGAACACCTCGCCGGCCGCGCTGTTGAACACCGGGATGTTGCCGTAACGGTCGACCAGTTTCGCCGGGAACGGCATCCAGCGGTCGACGATGCGCTGGAGCCTGGGCGGGACCCGACCGGCGTCGGCGCCCCGGGGCAGCGGCGAGTGGAGCCCCGCCAGCCGGTGCAGGTGGGCGCGTTCCGGCTCGTCCAGCCGCAGTGCCCGGCTCACCGCGTCCAGCACGCTCGGCGAGACCTTGATGTCCCGGCCCTGTTCGAGCCACGTGTACCAGGACACCCCGATACCCGCGAGCACCGCCACCTCCTCGCGCCGGAGGCCGGGTGTGCGGCGCAGACCGACCGAGGACAGGCCGACCTCCTCCGGCTTGAGCGCGGCACGTCTACTTCGCAGAAAGTCCCGAAGTTCCGCCCGCCTGGTGCGCGAGGAACTCCACCCGCTCGAAACGTTTCCCATGGCATTCAGTCTAGCCTCGGCACTTTCCGGGGAAACCAGAGCGCGAATATCTACCGAGAAGTAGAAATATACCCGGGAGTCATTGGGACGGGCTCGGCGCGGTACCACCGAGTTGCCCGGCCGAACTGCCGGACCGGTTTTCCCCGACCCGTCACCGCAGGTCATCCCTGAAGGGGTGGGGCTGGTCAAGTCCCGCGGGGGGTTGCTTTTCGGGTGGTTCCGGCCGGTTGAGGGCAAGCGTGAGCGAGGCGTCCCGTGGTGAGGTCGGGCGCCGGGCTCACGACGATGCCGATGCCGGAAGTGCTCGGTAACGGGGGGTGGCTCCTGGATGGGGTGGGCGTGGTGTGGGAGTGC